>NZ_NWQG01000103.1:0-20670 GCF_002529485.1 Mesorhizobium sanjuanii | reverse complement strand
GCTTTGGGCACAGTTACCGGTGAAGCAACCTCTATGTCCTGCCCCGCCAATCGAGCCAGCCGCTGCACCAGCGCCCTCATGTTCTCCGGGCCGCCCTCGCGGAAATGGCCGAGGAGGCCATCCAACTCCTCGCGCGGCAGCGTCGAGCCTTCGATCAGCCGCGGATCCTCGTCGTGGCTCTCGCCGGGCAGCAGCGCCAGCTTGATGCCGCGTGCGCGCGCAATCGTGGCAAGCTGGTCACAGCCATAGCGCCACCAGTCGTAGCCGCCGAGGATGCGGACGAGGATGACCTTGGCGTGGCGGGCGACGCTGTCGATCCAGAGATCGACGGACATCGGATGACGCAGATCGCGAAGCGCCGCCAGCCGCATCGAGGGCAGGCGTGCCGCATCCGCCTTCCAGCCCGCCGCCAGCCCGGCCAGATCGCTGTCGGTGAAGGACAGGGCCACGACATCCGCAGGCGTCTGCCTGAGATCGACAGGCTCGGCGAGATCGTCGAGCGAGGCGGATGTTGTGGTGAGGATGTGCATCGCGGTTTGTGCTTTGCCTCAGCCAGCGAGGATACGTTCGATCGCCGGGCGGTTCAGCCCCTTCAAGCCAATGACGACGAGGCGCGAGCGGCGGTCGTCCTCGGCCGTCCAGGCGCGGTCGTAATAGTGATTGACGCGCGGGCCGACGGCCTGCAGCAGCAGCCGCATCGGTTTGCCGCCGACCTCGACGAAGCCCTTCACGCGCAAAACGTTCTCTTCCTCAGCCGCGGTGGCGACGCGTTTTGCCAGTTCGTCCGGGTTGGAGACGGAGGCGATGTCGATGACGAAGGAGTCAAAATCGTCATGCTCGTGGTCGAGCTCATCGTCGTGATGGGTCTTGCGGTTTTCGATGTCGTCCTCGACGGCGAGGCCGAGACCGAGCAGCACCGAGGGATCGACCTTGCCTTGCGATGTCGGCACGATCTTCACGGCACGCGCGACATGCTCGCCGATGATGGCATTGGCGCGGGCCGAGCCGGCGGCATCCATCAAGTCGCTCTTCGACAATATGATCAGGTCGGCGCAGGCAAGCTGATCCTCGAACACTTCTTCCACAGGATCATCGTGATCGAGCGTCTCGTCCTGAGCGCGCTGCGCCTGCAGGGCGTCCATGTCGTTGGCGACGCGACCTTCGGCCAGCGCCGGGCCGTCGACCACGGCGATGACGCCGTCGACCGTCACCCGGCTTCTCACCGACGGCCACTGGAAGGCCTGGACGAGTGGCTTTGGGAGCGCGAGGCCGGAGGTTTCGATCAGGATATGGTCGACCTTCGGCGTCCGCGACAGGATCTGGTCGAGCGCCGGGACGAAATCGTCGGCGACGGTGCAGCAGATGCAGCCATTGGCCAGCTCGACGATGTTCTCCTCCGGGCAGGTGTCGATGCCGCAACCTTTCAAGATCTCGCCGTCGATGCCGATATCGCCGAATTCGTTGACGATAATGGCGAGCCGCTTGCCTCCGGCGTTTTCAAGCAGATGGCGGATCAGCGTCGTCTTGCCGGCGCCGAGAAAGCCGGTGACGACGGTGCAGGGAACGCGGGAGACGGAACCAGTCATGATCAGTCCTTCAGGAGGTCGAGGGGAGGGATGCGGGCCACGAGGCCGCGCTTCAGGCTGTCGGGGCGACCGCGCCAGGGGATGAGACCGTCGGTCGAGGTGGCGAAGAGCTTCGCGCCGGTGACGAGATCGGCGCCGCTGGTGGGAGTCAGGTCGCCGAAGACGTAGCTCCAGCAGCCGTCACGAAGGATCGCTGCGCTGAGCCGTCGCTTGCAATTGCCGAGGCATTCGACGGTGCGGATGCGGATTTTTTCGCCAGAGGCGGCCTGACGCGTGTCATCGGCGAGCAGCGCGCCGGCGCGGGGATGGGCATCGGAGCCGGCCTCATTGCGACAGGAAGAGCAGACGATGACGGTGACGCCGGCCAGGGAATCGTCCCCGCCGGGCAATATGTCCGCTGTCTCAGCCGAAAAACTGCTGTCGCGTTCCAAATCAGGCTCCTTGCCCGGAAAACCCGCCAGGCGATCGGATTCTTGTCTCTCAGACGGCAGGTCTCCTGGCTCGCGGGTCATCGCCTTTGTGCCGCCTTCCCGGGAACATCCCAGTGGTTTTCGGCCTTGGCTCGTCGCTTACAGTTGCGGGGACAGCCGCGGATTTGAAACCGAGATTTCGCACCGCATTCCCTCTTGGCTCCTCCCTTTGCCGAGAGGAGACCGTCTGAACCGGATTTAGGCTTTTGCGGGCAGCGGTGTCAACGTGAGCTTACGACACTGCGATGTCGACAAGCGCCGGACCCAGATCCCCGGCTGGTGTCACCTCGATGCGTTCGAGGCCAAGCCAGCCCTGCATCTGCTTCAGCTCCTCGACCAGCGCGGCCGGCGTTTCGGCGGGCGCGCTGGGCTCCGCATAGGCGGCATGGACGCGCAGGACGCTTGCCGGGCGGTCGGCCTTGAGGTCGATGCGTGCCACGATCCTGTCGCCAAGCAGGAACGGCAGGACGTAATAGCCGTATTGGCGCTTTTCGGCCGGCGTGTAGATTTCGATGCGGTAGCGGAAGTCGAACAGTCTTTCGGTGCGCGAGCGCTCGAAGACGACCGGATCGAACGGCGCCAGCAAGGCGCGGGCCTCGATTTTTCGCGGCAAGCGGGCGTCCTTATGAAGGTAAGCCGGCTTGCTCCAGCCTTCGACGCGCACCGGCAATAGCTCGCCCGTTTCGACCAGTTCCTCGATCCGACCCTTGATGTCGGCCGGCGACAGGCGGAAATAGTCGCGCAGGTCACCTGCGGTCGCCACGCCATGGGCACGGGCGGAGATGCGCAGCAATTCGCGATGCGCGTCCTCGGCAGTTGGCACTGGCAGGGCGAGCACGGCGGGCGGCAGCACGCGTTCGGGCAGATCATAGAAGCGTTCGAAGCCGCGGCGATGCGCCGTGGTGATGCGGCCGGCCCAGAACAGCCATTCGAAGGCGTGCTTGGCGTGGCTCCAGCCCCACCAGCCGCCCGAGCCTTTCTGGCCCTCCAATGCAGAAGCGGCGATCGGGCCGCGTTCGGCGACCTCGCGGTAGATATCTTCGATATAGGCGGCATGCTCGCGGCCCCATTTGGCGAGGCCCAGATACATTTCGTCGCCGCGCTCGGCCCGCTGCATGCGCCAGCGCATCAGCGGGTATGTCTCGACCGGCAGGAACGAGGCCTCATGCGCCCAATATTCGAACACCGTGCGCTTGCGGGTGACAGCGGCGTTGTCGAGCAGGGACAGGGGGTAGGGACCGAGGCGGGAGTAGAGCGGCATATAGTGGGCGCGCACCACCGCGCTGACGGAATCGATCTGCAGCAGGCCGGTGCGCGCCAGCACGCGAGCCAGGTGGCGGCGGTCCGGCGTGGCGCCCGGCCTCGGATCGGTAAAACCCTGTGCGGCGAGTGCGATGCGCCTGGCCATGCCGAGCGAGATCTTTTCCTTCATGCTGACGGCGCCCTGATGGTGTTCAAGCGAGGCAAGAACCGATGATTCCCGACCATGCTAGCAGGGATTTGGCGGGATATATGTCAGGAGAGAAAAGTGGAGTAAAAAGTGAAGGAAATCAAACAGGAGCGGATCGGACCAGTTTTTCGGGATGTGCCGTCCAGCACCGTGTTTTGAACAAGGTTTGACTTGCTTCGCCGAAAGCGCTGCGCTAACCCTCGCCGCGTTGCAGCATAGAGCCCCTAAAACGGTTCAGTGGTTAAACTGTCACGCTTCCGCAATACGGTTCCGTGCTGTAATCAAAGTGGATTGGCAACGGAAAGCCGCAGCATGAACGCACTTCTGAGTTCGTACCTGCCCATCGTCCTGTTCATCGGCGTGGCACTGGTCGTCGGTCTGGCGCTGATCGTGGCGCCGTTCCTGGTGGCCTACCGCAATCCCGACCCGGAAAAGCTTTCCGCCTACGAATGCGGTTTCAACTCGTTCGACGACGCCCGCATGAAGTTCGACATCCGCTTCTATCTGGTGTCGATCCTGTTCATCATCTTCGACCTGGAAGTGGCCTTCCTGTTTCCGTGGGCGGTGTCGTTCTCCAAGATCGGCATGCTCGGTTTCTGGTCGATGATGGTGTTTTTGGCAGTGCTGACCATCGGCTTTGCCTATGAATGGAAAAAAGGAGCGCTGGAATGGGATTGAACGACAGTTCAGGCACCCTCGTCGCGCCGAGGCCCAAGGGCCTCATCGATCCCAACACCGGCCGGCCGGTGGGGGAGGACGATCCGTTCTTCCTGGAGATCAACAACGAGTTGGCCGACAAGGGTTTCCTCGTCACCTCGACCGAGGCGCTGATCACCTGGGCCCGCAGCGGCTCGCTGATGTTCATGACGTTCGGTCTGGCGTGCTGCGCCGTCGAGATGATCCACACCTCGATGCCGCGCTACGACTCGGAGAGGTTCGGCGTCGCGCCTCGCGCGTCTCCGCGCCAGTCCGACATCATGATCGTCGCCGGCACGCTGACCAACAAGATGGCGCCGGCGCTGCGCAAGGTCTACGACCAGATGCCGGAGCCGCGCTACGTCATCTCGATGGGTTCCTGCGCCAATGGCGGCGGCTACTACCACTATTCCTATTCGGTGGTGCGCGGCTGCGACCGCATCGTGCCGGTCGACATCTATGTGCCCGGCTGTCCGCCGAGCGCCGAAGCGCTGCTCTACGGCATTCTTCTCCTGCAAAAGAAGATCCGCCGCACCGGCACGATCGAGCGGTAATCCATGAGCATATCCTTAAGCGAACTGTCGACCTATCTCGGCGAGAAGCTGCCCGGCCGCTTCAGTGACCCGGTGCTTGCCTATGGCGAGCTAACCGTTTGCGTCGAACCGCGCGACCTGATCGAGGTGGCGACCTTCCTGCGCGACGATTCAAAATGCCAGTTCATTTCGATCATCGACGTCTGCGGCGCCGACTATCCGTCGCGGGCCAAGCGCTTCGATGTCGTCTATCATTTTTTGTCGCCGAAGCAGAATGTGCGTATCCGCCTCAAGGTCCAGGCCAATGAGGAAACCATGGTGCCGTCGCTCACCGGCGTCTATCCCGGCGCCGACTGGTTCGAGCGCGAGACCTACGACCTCTATGGCGTGCTGTTCTCCGGCCATCCGGATCTGCGGCGAATCCTGACCGACTACGGCTTCGAGGGCCATCCGCTGCGCAAGGACTTCCCGCTGACCGGCTTCGTCGAAGTGCGCTACGACGACGAGGCCAAGCGCGTCATCTACGAGCCGGTCGAGCTCAAGCAGGAATTCCGCAATTTCGATTTTCTTTCGCCATGGGAAGGAACGGACTACGTGCTGCCGGGCGATGAAAAGGCGAAGCAGTGAGGGGGCATTGATGGGCAGCTTCTCGGTTTTTCATTGGCTTATTCTGCTGATTATTTGTGTGGTGCTGGTCGTGCCGTATTGGCGGATCTTTCCGAGAGCAGGCTGGCCTTCCGCATTGAGCCTTTTGATGGTTGTTCCGCTGGTGAATTTCGTTCTCTTGTGGATTTTGGCTTTCAAGAAATGGCCTGGAGACGCATGAGCCGTGGCTGAAACCTCCGTCCGCAATTTCAATATCAACTTTGGGCCTCAGCACCCTGCTGCCCACGGCGTTTTGCGTCTGGTTCTCGAGCTCGACGGCGAAGTGGTCGACCGCGTCGATCCGCATATCGGGCTGTTGCATCGCGGCACGGAGAAGCTGATCGAGCACAAGACCTATTTGCAGGCCGTGCCTTATCTCGACCGGCTCGATTATTGCGCGCCGATGAACCAGGAGCATGCCTTCGCGCTTGCCGCCGAGCGCCTGCTTGGCATCGAGGTGCCGAAGCGCGGCCAGCTGATCCGCGTGCTCTATTGCGAGATCGGCCGCATCATGTCGCATATCCTCAATGTGACGACGCAGGCGCTGGACGTCGGCGCGCTGACGCCGCCGCTATGGGGCTTCGTCGAGCGCGAAAAGCTGATGGTGTTCTACGAACGCGCCTCGGGCTCGCGCATGCACGCGGCCTATTTCCGGCCGGGCGGCGTCCACCAGGACCTGCCGCAAAAGCTGGTCGAGGATATCGGCAAGTGGATCGACCCGTTCCTGAAGTCGCTCGACGATCTCGACGCGCTGCTCACCGGCAACCGCATCTTCAAGCAGCGCAATGTCGATATCGGCACGGTGTCGCTGGCCGACGCCTGGGCCTGGGGCTTTTCCGGCGTCATGGTGCGCGGTTCGGGCGCTGCATGGGACCTGCGCAAGTCACAGCCCTATGAATGCTATGCCGAGATGGATTTCGACATCCCGATCGGCAAGAACGGCGACTGTTTCGACCGCTACCTCGTGCGCATGGAAGAAATGCGCCAATCGGCCAAGATCATGCGCCAGTGCGTCGATCTCCTGCTCGGCAAGGAGGGCAGCGGCCCGGTGTCGAACCTCGACGGCAAGGTGGTGCCGCCGAAGCGGCCGGCGATGAAGCGCTCGATGGAAGCGCTGATCCACCATTTCAAGCTCTACACCGAAGGCTACCGGGTGCCGGCCGGCGAGGTTTATGCCGCCGTCGAGGCGCCGAAGGGCGAATTCGGCGTCTACATGGTCTCCGACGGCACCAACAAGCCCTATCGCTGCAAGCTGCGCGCGCCGGGCTTCGCCCATCTCCAGGCCATGGATTTCCTGTGCCGCGGCCACATGCTGGCCGACGTCACCGCCGTTCTCGGCTCCCTCGACATCGTGTTTGGTGAGGTCGATCGCTAAATGTCAGTCCGCCGTCTCGCAGAAGCCAGTGTCCAGCCAGCGTCCTTCGCCTTCAACCGGGCGAATGCGGCGGCGGCCAAGCAATGGATCAAGAAATATCCGAAAGGCCGCGAACAGTCCGCGATCATCCCGCTGCTGATGCTGGCGCAGGAGCAGGAAGGCTGGGTGACCAAGGCGGCGATCGAGACGATCTCCGATATGCTCGGCATGCCCTATATCAGAGGGCTCGAAGTCGCGACCTTCTACACGCAGTACCAGCTCAATCCGGTCGGCACCCGCGCGCATATCCAGGTTTGCGGCACCACGCCCTGCATGTTGCGCGGCTCGGAAGCGCTGATGGATGTCTGCCGCTCGAAGATACATCACGACCAGTTCCACACCAACGACAAGGGCACGCTGTCCTGGGAAGAGGTCGAGTGCCTCGGCGCCTGCGTCAACGCACCGATGGTGATGATTTTCAAGGATACGTTCGAGGATCTGACGCCTGAACGGCTGGCCGAAATCATCGATCTCTACGGCGCCGGCAAGGGGGCTGAGGTCAAGCCCGGACCGCAGAATGGCCGCATCACCTCCGAGCCGATCACCGGCCTGACGACGCTGAAGAGCGAAAAAGCGATCCTCAAGGCGACCCGCGACAGGGAGGCCAAGGAGGCTTCCAAGGCCGCCAAGGAAGCGCCCGATGCCATTGCCGTTCCGGCCGCACCGGCTCCTGCCGTCGCGCCATCGAACGCCAGCAAGCCGAAAACCGATGCGTCCGAGACCAGTCCGGCGCTGAAGTCGCCTTCGAAGGCCAAGGTGGCGTCCGCGGTTGAAAAGGCGGCGAGCGTTTCGGCGCCGCTGCATTCGGCAGCCAATGCCAACAAGGCGGCGCCGGAAGTCGAGAAGGTTTCCAAGCAGCGCAACGGCCCCAAGACCAAGACGGAGCCGGCGGCCGCGTTCAAGGCGCCGGAATTGAAGAATGCGCCGTTGGGCGCTGACAGCAAGAAAGTGGCTGCCAAGCCGGCCAAGCCGTCGCTAAGGGACAAGAACCGGCCCACCGGCAAGAAGCCGGTCTGAGGAACGAACGATGCTTCAGGACAAAGACCGCATCTTCAACAACATCTACGGCCTCTTCGACAGGTCGCTGGCCGGCGCGATGGCGCGCGGCGCCTGGGACGGCACGCCCGGCATCATCGCCAAGGGGCGCGATTGGATCGTCAACGAGATGAAGGCATCGGGCCTGCGCGGCCGCGGTGGCGCCGGGTTCCCGACCGGGCTGAAATGGTCGTTCATGCCCAAGCAGAGCGACGGCCGGCCGAGCTATCTCGTCGTCAATGCCGATGAGTCCGAGCCCGGCACCTGCAAGGATCGCGACATATTGCGTCATGACCCGCATACGCTGGTCGAAGGCTGCCTGATCGCCGGCTTCGCCATGGGTGCGGTCGCCGCCTACATCTATGTGCGCGGCGAGTTCATCCGCGAGCGCGAGGCGCTGCAGCGCGCCATCGACGAGGCCTATGAGGCCAAACTGATCGGCAAGAACAATACGTCCGGCTATGACTTCGACATCTATATGCATCACGGCGCCGGCGCCTATATCTGCGGCGAGGAGACGGCGCTGCTCGAAAGCCTCGAAGGCAAGAAGGGCCAGCCCAGGCTGAAGCCGCCATTCCCGGCCAATGTCGGCCTCTATGGCTGCCCGACGACGGTCAACAATGTCGAGTCCATCGCGGTGGCGCCGACCATCCTGCGCCGGGGTGCGGCCTGGTTCTCGTCCTTCGGCCGCCCCAACAATGTCGGCACCAAGCTGTTCTGCATCTCCGGCCACGTCAACAATCCGTGCACGGTCGAGGAGGCGATGTCGATCCCGTTCCGCGAGCTGATCGAAACGCATTGCGGCGGCATTCGCGGCGGCTGGGACAATCTGCTGGCGGTCATTCCGGGCGGTGCGTCCGTGCCGCTGGTGCCGGCCGAGCAGATCATCGACACACCGATGGATTTCGACGCGCTGCGCGACCTGAAATCAGGCCTCGGCACGGCGGCGGTCATCGTCATGGACAAATCCACCGATATCGTGAAGGCGATCGCCCGGCTCTCCTATTTCTACAAGCACGAGAGCTGCGGCCAGTGCACGCCGTGCCGTGAAGGCACCGGTTGGATGTGGCGGGTGATGGAGCGGCTGGTGCGCGGCGAGGCGCAGAAGCGCGAAATCGACATGCTGCTCGACGTCACCAAGCAGGTCGAGGGCCACACGATCTGCGCGCTGGGCGATGCGGCGGCGTGGCCAATCCAGGGCCTGATGCGGCATTTCCGTGGCGAGGTCGAGCGGCGCATCGACGAGTTTTCGCGCAACGCCCACCGGGCCGAACCGGTGATGGTGGCGGCGGAATAGAAATACGGGCGAAAGCCCGATTTGAAATACGAGCAAAGCTCGATTTGAGGAAACAGGCTCGGGGCAACGGAAGAAACGACCAGGAGACCACCTATGTCGCTGTATTCGAGACCCGACGATTTGACGCCCGATTTGGACCCGTTCGAGAAGATGAACCAGGACCTGACCAGGATGATGCCGAAGGAGATGGCCAGCGCCGTCAATCTCCTGGCGCACCCTGTCGCGGGGGCGGCGGCGATGTCGGCGCTCGGCATCGGGCTGGCCAACCACGCCTTTGGCGTGTGGATGGGCGCGCTCTCGGGCGCCGCCGAGGCCTCGCAGCGCCTGTTGCAGCCGATCGTCGACGATTTCGAGGCGCGGGCCGAGGCTGTTTCGGAGACACGGACAAGCTCCTCGACCAAGGCGCGCGCCGCGACGAAAACCCTGATCGCCGAGGCGCAGTCATTCGCCAGGGACGTGAACGACATTGCGGTGAGCACCAAAGGCAGTGCGGCAAACGCCATGGATACAGGCTCCACGGCTGGCGGCGCGCCGGCAGGCCTGATGCCTGAGGATTTCAAACAGCCCAAGGCCATGGACCGGCCGGCCAAGCCAGCCGACCTCAAGGCGATATCGGGCATCGGGCCGAAGCTGGAAAAGGTGCTGAACGGCCTGGGTATCTGGACCTATGCGCAGATCGCCGCATGGACGCCGGAAGAGATCGCCTGGGTCGACGACTACCTCTCGTTCAGGGGCCGCATCGATCGCGACGACTGGCTCGGCCAGGCGGCGGCGCTGGCCGAGGCCAAACATTGAATTCAATGCCGGGCGCAGTTTCGGCCGCGCCCGGAAAGAAAGATTGCGGAACGTCCGCAGGGGTTTAAGACGACATGGCAAAGCTCAAGGTCGACGGGAAAGAGATCACTGTACCCGACCACTACACGCTGCTGCAGGCGGCCGAGGACGCAGGCGCTGAAGTGCCGCGTTTCTGCTTCCATGAGCGGCTGTCGATCGCCGGCAACTGCCGCATGTGCCTGATCGAGGTGAAGGGCGGGCCGCCCAAGCCGCAGGCATCCTGCGCCATGGGCGTGCGCGACCTGCGCCCCGGCCCGAATGGCGAGCCGCCGGAAATCTTCACCAACACGCCGATGGTCAAGAAGGCCAGGGAGGGCGTGATGGAGTTCCTGCTGATCAACCATCCGCTGGATTGCCCGATCTGCGACCAGGGCGGCGAGTGCGACCTGCAGGACCAGGCAATGGCCTTCGGCGTCGATTCCTCGCGCTATCACGAGAACAAGCGGGCGGTCGAAGACAAATATATCGGGCCGCTGGTCAAGACGGTGATGAACCGCTGCATTCATTGCACGCGCTGTGTCCGCTTCACGACAGAGGTTGCCGGCATTTCCGAGCTCGGCCTGATCGGCCGCGGCGAGGATGCCGAGATCACCACCTATCTCGAAAGCGCGATGACCTCGGAACTGCAGGGCAATGTCATCGACCTTTGCCCGGTCGGCGCGCTGACCTCGAAGCCCTTCGCGTTCCAGGCGCGGCCGTGGGAGCTGACCAAAACCGAATCCATCGATGTGATGGATGCCGTCGGCTCGGCGATCCGCGTTGATTCCCGGGGACGCGAGGTGATGCGCATCCTGCCGCGCGTCAACGAAGCGGTGAACGAGGAGTGGATATCGGACAAGACCCGCTTCATCTGGGACGGCTTGCGCACGCAGCGCCTCGACCGCCCCTATGTGCGCAAGGACGGCAAGCTCGTTCCGGTAAGTTGGGCCGAGGCTTTTTCGGCGATCAAGGACGCGGTGTCGAAGACGGCGCCGGAAAAGATCGGCGCCATATCAGGCGATCTCGCGGCGGTCGAAGAAATCTACGCGCTGAAGCTGCTGATGGCCGCGCTCGGTTCGAGCAACACCGATTGCCGCCAGGATGGCGCGGCACTCGATCCGTCGCTCGGCCGTGCCAGCTATATCTTCAATCCGACCATCGAGGGCATCGAGCAGGCCGACGCGGTGCTGATCATCGGCGCCAATCCGCGCTTCGAGGCTTCGGTGCTCAACGCCCGCATCCGCAAGCGCTGGCGCGTCGGCAATCTGCCGGTCGGCGTCATCGGCGATGTCGGCGATACGCGCTACGACTATGAGCAGCTCGGCGCCGGACCGGACTCGCTGAAGGACCTGGCGGACGGCAACGGCAAGTTCTTCGAGGTGCTGAAGAAGGCGACGCATCCGCTTATTATCGTCGGCCAGGGCGCGCTGGCGCGCGCCGACGGCGCGGCAGTGCTCGGCCAGGCGGCGAAGCTTGGCATGGCCGTCAACGCCGCCCGGGCGGACTGGAACGGTTTTGCGGTGCTGCACAATGCGGCGGGACGCGTCGGCGGCCTCGACCTCGGCTTCGTGCCGGGCGAGGGCGGCAAGAATGTTGCCGGCATGCTGGGCGAGATGGAACTGCTGTTCCTGCTCGGCGCCGACGAGATCGACATGGCCAAGACCGGTGGCGCCTTCGTCGTCTATGTCGGGACGCATGGCGATGCCGGCGCGCACCGCGCCAATGTCATCCTGCCGGGTGCCGCCTACACCGAAAAGTCGGGCACCTATGTCAACACCGAAGGCCGCGTGCAGCAGACCAACCGCGCCGGCTTTGCGCCGGGCGACGCGCGCGAGGACTGGGCAATCCTGCGAGCCCTGTCGGATGTGCTCGGCAAGAAGCTGCCGTTCGATTCGCTGCCGCAGCTTCGCGCGAAACTCTATGCGGACTATCCGCATCTCGCCCGCATCGATCATGTCGAGGTAGGCAATGCCGACGATATCGCCAGAGTGGCGAAACTCGGCGGGCGGCTGAACAAGGGCGCCTTCACCTCGCCGGTCAAGGATTTCTACCTGACCAACCCGATCGCGCGGGCCTCGGCCGTGATGGCGGAATGCTCGGCGCTGGCGAAAAACGGCTTCAGGCAGGCGGCGGAATAAGCATGGACACCTTCTTCTCCTTCTACGTGCTGCCGGCGCTGATCATCCTCTTGAAGTCCGTCGTGCTGATCGTCGTGCTGCTGATCGCGGTCGCCTATCTGCTTTACGCCGACCGCAAGATCTGGGCGGCGGTGCAGTTGCGCCGCGGTCCGAACGTGGTCGGGCCTTGGGGCACGCTGCAGGCTTTCGCCGATCTTTTGAAGTTCGTGTTCAAGGAGCCGGTGATCCCGTCCGGCGCCAACAAGGGCGTGTTCCTGCTGGCGCCGCTGGTGTCGGCGGTGCTGGCGATCTCGGCCTGGGCGGTCATCCCGGTCAACCAGGGCTGGGCGATCGCCAACGTCAATGTCGGCATCCTCTATGTCTTCGCCATCTCCTCGCTCGAGGTCTATGGCGTGATCATGGGCGGCTGGGCGTCCAATTCGAAATATCCGTTCCTCGGCGCGCTGCGCTCGGCCGCGCAGATGGTGTCCTACGAGGTGTCGATCGGTTTCGTCATCGTCACCGTGCTGCTATGCGTCGGCTCGCTCAATTTGTCCGATATCGTGCTGTCGCAGCAGGACGGGCTGGGCACGAAGCTCGGCCTGCCCAACACCTTCCTCGACTGGCACTGGCTGGCGCTGTTTCCAATGTTCGTCATCTTCTTCATCTCGGCGCTGGCCGAGACGAACCGGCCGCCTTTCGACTTGGTGGAAGCCGAATCGGAACTGGTCGCCGGCCATATGGTCGAATACTCGTCGACGCCGTTCCTGCTGTTCTTCCTCGGCGAATATGTCGCCGTCGTGCTGATGTGCGCGCTGGCCACCATCCTGTTCCTCGGCGGCTGGCTGCCGCCCTTCGATTTCGCGCCCTTCACCTGGGTGCCGGGGCTGATCTGGTTCGTGCTCAAGGTCTGCCTGATGTTCTTCATGTTCTCGATGGTGAAGGCGTTCGTGCCGCGCTATCGCTACGACCAGTTGATGCGGCTCGGCTGGAAGGTCTTCCTGCCGATCTCGCTGGCGATGGTGGTGATCGTCGCCGCCTTCCTCAAGCTGACGGGGATGGCGTAATGAACGCAAGCTTGATCGGCGCTTCGGTAGGGGTCGTGGTGGCTGCGGCGGATTTCGCGCTGCTCAGACTGCTTGCCTCGCGCGTTGATCTCGACGAGACGAAACGTGTTTTGAACATAACCGGTCTCAGCCAATTCGTGCTGCTGCCGATCGTGGGTTGGTTCGTGGCCCCGATGTTTGCTGGAGAATGATGATGTCAGCGCTAGCCCAAGCCGCCAAGTCGCTGCTGCTGCAGGACTTCGTCAGTGCTTTCTTCCTGTCGATGCGCCAGTTCTTCGCGCCGAAGGAGACGATCAACTATCCGCATGAGAAGGGACCAGTGAGCCCGCGCTTCCGCGGCGAGCATGCGCTGCGCCGCTATCCCAATGGCGAGGAACGCTGCATCGCCTGCAAATTGTGCGAAGCGATCTGTCCGGCGCAGGCGATCACCATCGAGGCCGGCCCGCGCCGCAACGACGGCACGCGCCGCACCGTGCGCTACGACATCGACATGGTGAAGTGCATCTATTGCGGCTTCTGCCAGGAAGCCTGCCCGGTCGACGCCATCGTCGAGGGGCCGAATTTCGAATTCGCGACGGAGACGCGCGAGGAACTTTATTACGACAAGGACAAGCTGCTGGCCAATGGCGACCGCTGGGAGCGCGAACTGGCGCGCAACATCTCGCTGGATGCGCCGTATCGCTGACATTTGACGCATGGACGGGGCGAGGGGCCTCGTTTAAGGAACACGCAACTTGCCGACCGGAGGCGGTGGCAACAATCGAACAGGACGAATGTCCTGTTCGGACAGGAAACCCGGGGGAACCCATGCTGAGTGGACTAGAGGCGGCCTTTTTCTACCTCTTCGCCTTTGTCGCGGTGGCGTCGGCGTTCATGGTCATTTCGTCGCGCAATCCCGTGCATTCGGTGCTGTTCCTGATCCTGACCTTCTTCAACGCCGCCGGTCTGTTCATGCTGACCGGGGCCGAATTCCTGGCGATGATCCTGCTCGTCGTCTATGTCGGCGCGGTCATGGTGCTGTTCCTGTTCGTCGTCATGATGCTCGACGTCGATTTCGCCGAGATGAAGGAAGGCGCCCTGCAATATGCGCCGATCGGCGCGCTGGTCGGGCTGATCCTGGCGGCGGAGCTGATCGTCGTGCTCGGCGGCTATACGTTCGCGCCGCAACTGGCCTCGACGGTTTCGAAACCGATTCCGGACCTTGCGGCGCGCTCGAACACGGCCGCGCTCGGTGACATCCTCTATACCGACTACCTCTATTACTTCCAGGTCGCGGGCCTCATTCTGCTGGTCGCCATGATCGGCGCCATCGTGCTGACGCTGCGCCACAAGCCGGGCGTCAAGCGGCAGTCGATCGCAGCCCAGGTCGGCCGCACGCCGGCGACGGGCATGGAAATCCGTAAGGTCAAGACAGGCGAAGGGATCTGAGATGACCGTCGGCATCGCGCATTATCTCACCGTATCGGCGATCCTGTTCACGCTCGGCGTGTTCGGCATCTTCCTCAACCGCCGCAACATCATCGTCATCCTGATGTCGATCGAGCTCATCCTGCTTGCGGTCAACATCAATTTCGTCGCCTTCTCGGCGGCACTTGGCGACCTCGTCGGCCAGGTGTTCGCGCTGTTCGTGCTGACGGTCGCGGCGGCCGAGGCCGCCATCGGTCTTGCCATCCTTGTCGTCTTCTTCCGCAACCGCGGTTCGATCGCGGTCGAAGACGTGAACATGATGAAGGGTTGACGGAACCACAATGTACCAGGCCATCGTCTTCCTTCCCCTGTTCGGCTTCCTGATCGTCGGCCTGTTCGGCAATTCGCTCGGCGCCAAGGCATCCGAATACATCACCTCCGGCTTGCTGGTGATTTCGGCGGTGCTGTCGTGGGTCGCCTTCTTTTCCGTCGGCTTCGGCGAGGGGCAAGTGTTCACCGTGCCGGTGCTGCGCTGGATCCAGTCGGGCGGCCTCGATGCGGCGTGGGCGCTGAGGATCGACACGCTGACGGTGGTGATGCTGGTCGTCGTCAACACGGTGTCGGCGCTGGTCCATATCTACTCGATCGGCTACATGCACCACGATCCGAACCGGCCGCGCTTCTTCGCCTATCTGTCGCTGTTTACCTTCGCCATGCTGATGCTGGTAACGGCTGATAATCTGGTGCAGATGTTCTTCGGTTGGGAGGGCGTCGGTCTCGCCTCCTATCTGCTGATCGGCTTCTGGTACAAGAAACCGTCGGCAAACGCCGCGGCGATCAAGGCCTTCGTCGTCAACCGCGTCGGCGATTTCGGCTTCGCGCTCGGTATATTCGGCGTGTTCGTGCTGTTCGGCTCGGTCAATCTCGGCACCATCTTCGCCAATGCGGCGTCGTTCATCCCGGCGGAAGGCGCGCCGCAGGGCGCTGCCGTGCTGACTTTCCTTGGCTATGCGCTCGACAAGCAAGCGGCGATGACCGTGGTCTGCCTCTTGCTGTTCATGGGCGCGATGGGCAAGTCGGCGCAGGTGCCGCTGCACACCTGGCTGCCCGACGCCATGGAAGGCCCGACCCCGGTCTCCGCACTCATCCATGCCGCCACCATGGTGACGGCCGGCGTGTTCATGCTGGCGCGGCTGTCGCCGCTGTTCGAGCTGTCGCATTCGGCGCTGACCGTGGTCACCTTCATCGGCGCCTTCACCGCCTTCTTCGCGGCCACCGTCGGCCTCGTCCAGAACGACATCAAGCGCGTGATCGCCTATTCGACCTGCTCGCAGCTCGGCTACATGTTCGTGGCGCTCGGCGTCGGTGCCTATGGCGCGGCGATCTTCCATCTGTTCACGCATGCCTTCTTCAAGGCGCTGCTGTTCTTAGGCTCCGGCTCGGTGATCCACGCCGTCTCCGACGAGCAGGACATGCGCAAGATGGGCGGCCTCAGGACGCTGATCCCGAAGACCTACTGGATGATGGTGATCGGTACACTGGCGCTGACCGGCGTCGGCATTCCGGTGACCGTCATCGGCACCGCCGGCTTCTTCTCCAAGGACGCCATCATCGAAAGCGCCTTTGCCGGGCACAACATGTTCGCCGGCTTTGCCTTCGTGATGCTGGTCGTCGCCGCCGCCTTCACCTCCTTCTACTCCTGGCGGCTGATCTTCATGACCTTCCACGGCGAGCCACGGGCGAGCCATGAGGTGATGCACCATGTCCATGAATCGCCGCCGGTGATGCTGGTGCCGCTGTTCATCCTGGCGGCGGGCGCGCTGTTTGCCGGCGTGATCTTCCATGGCGTCTTCATCGGCGAGGGCTATGCCGAGTTCTGGAAGGCGTCGCTGTTCACGCTGCCGGAAAACCACATTCTGCACGACATCCACGAACTGCCGCTGTGGGTGGAACTGTCGCCGTTCATCGCCATGGTCATCGGCTTTGCGATTGCCTGGAAGTTCTACATCCGCTCGCCGGAATTGCCCCGCAGTGTCGCCGCCAATCATCGCCTGCTCTACGCCTTCCTGCTCAACAAGTGGTATTTCGACGAGCTCTACGATTTCCTGTTCGTGCGGCCGGCAAAGCGCCTCGGCCATTTCCTGTGGAAGACCGGCGATGGCACCATCATCGACGGGCTCGGGCCTGACGGCATTTCGGCGCGCGTCGTCGACGTCACCAACCGTGTCGTCAAGCTGCAGACCGGCTACCTCTACCACTATGCCTTCGCCATGCTGATCGGCGTTGCCGCACTCGTCACCTGGATGATGCTCTGATGACCGCCTGGCCGATCCTATCGCTGGTCACCTTCCTGCCGCTGGTGGGTGTACTGTTGATCCTGTTCATCAGGGATGACAGCGAGAATGCACGCCGCAACATCCGCGCCATCGCGCTCCTGACGACGACATTCACGTTCATCATTTCGCTGTTCATCTGGACCGGCTTCGACAATTCGCAACCCGGCTTCCAGTTCGTGGAAAAGTTCGCCTGGCTGGACTCCGGCATTTCCTATCACATGGGCGTCGACGGCATCTCGATGCTGTTCGTCATCCTGACCACGTTCCTGATGCCGCTCTGCATCCTGGCTTCCTGGGAATCGATCGAGAAGCGCGTCAAGGCCTATATGATCGCGTTCCTGCTGCTGGAAACGCTGATGATCGGCGTGTTCTGCGCGCTCGACATCGTCCTGTTCTACGTCTTCTTCGAAGCCGGCCTGATCCCGATGTTCATCATCATCGGCGTGTGGGGCGGCAAGCGGCGCGTCTATGCCTCGTTCAAGTTCTTCCTCTATACGCTGGCCGGCTCGGTGCTGATGCTGCTCGCCATCATGGCGATGTTCTTCCAGTCAGGCACCACCGACATTCCGACGCTGCTGGCGCATAATTTCCCGGCCAACATGCAGACCTGGCTGTGGCTTGCCTTCTTCGCCTCCTTCGCGGTGAAGATGCCGATGTGGCCGGTGCACACCTGGCTGCCCGACGCCCACGTCGAGGCGCCGACGGCGGGCTCGGTGATCCTGGCCGGTATCCTGTTGAAAATGGGCGGGTACGGCTTCCTGCGTTTCTCGCTGCCGATGTTCCCGCTGGCCTCGGAAATGTTCGCGCCGCTGGTGTTCACGCTGTCGGTCGTCGCCATCATCTACACCTCGCTGGTGGCGCTGATGCAGGAGGACATGAAGAAGCTGATCGCCTATTCGTCGGTCGCCCATATGGGCTTCGTCACCATGGGCATCTTCGCGATGAACCAGGAAGGCGTCCAGGGCGCGATCTTCCAGATGCTGTCGCACGGCCTCGTCTCCGGCGCGCTGTTCCTGTGCGTCGGCGTCATCTATGACCGCATGCACACGCGCGAGATCGACGCCTATGGCGGGCTGGTCAACAACATGCCGAAATACGCCACGGTGTTCCTGATCTTCACCATGGCCAATGTCGGCCTGCCTGGCACCAGCGGCTTCGTCGGCGAGTTCCTGACCATGCTCGGTGTGTTCCGGGTCAACACCTGGGTGGCGTTCTTCGCTGCCACCGGCGTCATCCTGTCGGCCGCCTATGCGCTCTGGCTCTACCGCCGGGTGATCTTCGGCGCGCTGACCAAGGACAGCCTGAAGGGGCTGCTTGACCTGTCGGCGCGCGAGAAGGTGATCATCTACCCGCTGGTCGTGCTGGTCATCTTCTTCGGCGTCTATCCGGCGCCGGTCTTCGACGCGACGGCCGCATCGGTCAAGGCGCTCGTCACCAATGTCACCGCATCCATCGGCACCGCGCAGACCGCGGCGGCGAATTAACCCAAGGGTTTTGCGAACCATGACGCCGGACCTTCTCTCCAGCCTGTCGCTCTCGACGCCTGAGCTGATCCTCGCCATCGGCGCCCTGGCGCTTTTGATGGTGGGTGCCTATTCGCGCGCAAACAACACCACCTTGGTGACCGGTCTTGCCGTTGTCATCCTGGTGATATCAGGCGTCTGGCTGGTCTTTTCCACCGGGCAGGGCAATGCTTACGGCGAAGCCTTCGTCCAGGATCCTTTCTCCCGTTTCATGAAGGTGCTGGCGCTGATCGGTTCGGCGGTGACGCTGGTCATGTCGATGCGCTTTGCCAAGGCGGAGCATTTCGACAAGTTCGAATATCCGGTGCTGATCCTGCTTTGCACGCTCGGTATGATGCTGATGATCTCGGCCAATGGCATGATCGGGCTCTATCTCGGCCTCGAACTGCAATCGCTGGCGATCTACGTGCTGGCGGCGATCAACCGCGACAATCTGCGCTCGACCGAGGCCGGCCTGAAGTATTTTGTCCTCGGCGCGCTGTCGTCTGGCATGCTGCTCTATGGCATCAGCCTCGTCTACGGCTACACCGGCAATACCGGTTTCCAGGAGATCGCCACGGCGCTGGGCAGCGGCGAGCGGCAGCTTGGCCTGGTCTTCGGCCTGGTCTTCGTGCTGGCCGGCCTTGCCTTCAAGATCTCGGCGGTGCCGTTCCATATGTGGACGCCGGACGTCTATGAGGGCGCGCCGACGCCGGTGACGGCCTTCCTGGCGGCAGCACCAAAGATGGCGGCGATGGCGCTGATCGTGCGCGTCACCATGGGCGCCTTCAAGCCGATCGCTGCCGACTGGCAGCAGATCATCGTCTTCATCTCGATCGCCTCGATGGCGCTCGGCGCCTTCGCGGCCATCGGCCAGACCAATATCAAGCGGCTGATGGCCTATTCCTCGATCGGCCATATGGGTTACGCGCTGGTCGGCCTTGCCGCCAACAGCCAGGCCGGCGTGCGCGGCGTCGCCATCTACATGCTGATCTATCTGGTGATGACGCTCGGCACCTTCGCTTTCATCCTCGCCATGCGGCGCAAGGAAGGCAATGTCGAACAGATCAGCGATCTCGCCGGCCTGTCCTCGACCAATCCGGTCATGGCGACGATCCTGACCATACTGATGTTCTCGCTGGCCGGCATCCCGCCGCTCGCCGGCTTCTGGGGGAAGTGGTACGTGTTCCTCGCCGCCATCAACGCCGGCCTCTACGCGCTGGCGATCATCGGCGTGCTGGCCTCGGTGGTGGGCGCCTACTACTATCTGCGCATCATCAAGATCATGTGGTTCGATGAGCCGGTCGGCGGCTTCGTGCCGATGGCGAGCGAACTCAGGATCGTGCTCGGCGTCAGTGGCGCCTTCGTGCTGTTCTACGTGCTGATCGGCGGACCGATCGGCACCTATGCCGAAGCCGCCGCAAAGACCTTCTTTTAGACGGGATGGCATTTCGGCTGGCTCCAACCGCGGCGTCTGAAGGGTTCCGGCTCGAGGCGCATGACACGGTCGGTTCCACCAATGCGCTGGCGCTGGACCATGCGCGGGCGGGCGATCACGGCAAGCTTTGGGTCGTCTCAAAGAAGCAGGAAAGCGGCCGCGGCCGGCGCGGCCGGGTCTGGGCGACGCCCGAGGGCAATCTGGCGGCGACGCTGCTGGTCGTCACCAATGCCGAGCTTCGGCTTGCCGCGACGCTTGGCTTCGTCGCCGGTCTGGCGCTCGCCGACGCGCTCGACGCCGTCGTGCCGAAGGGCAGGATTTCGATCGGCCTCGACGGCGCCAGCCAAGGCAAAAACCGTTTCGAGCTGAAATGGCCGAACGACGTGCTCGCCTCCGGCGCCAAGCTTGCCGGCATCCTGCTGGAGTCGGCGATGCTGGATGGCGACCGTTTCGCGGTGGCGGTCGGCATCGGCGTCAATGTGGTGGCATATCCCGAGGATTTACCTTATCCGGCGACTTCGCTTTACGCGCTGGGCGCCACCTGCGATGCCGAGACGTTGTTTCTGGCGCTGTCGGATGCCTGGAGCGAGAATGCGCGGTTGTGGAATGACGGGCGCGGTCTGTCAGCCGTCAGGCGGCGCTGGCTGGCGCGCGCGGCGGGGCTCGGCGGGCAGGTTGCTGTCAGAATTGACGGTAATGTGGTGCGCGGCACCTTCGAGACCATTGACGAGGACTGCCGTTTCGTGATCCGCGACGATGAGGGTTCGGTTCTGACGATCGCCGCCGGCGACGTGCATTTCGGCGCGGTTGCGTCAGCCCGGGTTTGATCGGCGGGCTTTGACCGGCCAGGAAAGGAAATATCAT
>NZ_NWQG01000102.1:0-23580 GCF_002529485.1 Mesorhizobium sanjuanii | reverse complement strand
GCGGAAAACGCCGAACTCGTCTTCGTGCCGCTCGGCGGCGTCGGCGAGATCGGCATGAACTTCGCCCTCTATGGCTACGGGCCGGCCAATGCGCGTGAATGGATCGTCGTCGATGTCGGCGTCACCTTTCCCGACGCGGCGCATCCGGGCGTCGACCTCATCCTGCCCGATACGCGCTTCATCGAGGAGAACCTCGCCAACCTGCGCGGCATCGTCATCACCCACGCGCATGAAGATCACTACGGCGCGCTGCTCGATATCTGGCCGAAGCTGAAGGCGCCGGTCTGGATGACGCCGTTTAGCGCCGGGTTGCTGGAGGCTAAGCGGCAAGGCGAACAGGGCGCGCCGAAGATCCCGTTGACGATCTACCGGGCCGGCGAAAAGTTCACCATCGGCCCGTTCGAGATCGAGGCCATCCCGGTGGCGCATTCCATTCCGGAACCGATGTCCTTGGCGATCACCTCGCCGGCCGGTATCGTCATCCACACCGGCGACTGGAAGATCGACCCGGAGCCGACCATCGGACCGAAGACCGACGAGGCGCGCTTCCGCGCCTATGGCGACAAGGGCGTGCTGGCGCTGATCTGCGATTCCACCAATGCGATGCGGGAAGGGGAGTCGCCGTCGGAAGTGGCGGTGGGCGAGGGCCTCAAGGGCGTCATCCAGAGCGCCAAGGGCCGCGTCGCCGTCACAACATTCTCCTCCAATGTCGGGCGCATCGTTTCCATTGCCAAGGCGGCGCGGGACGCCGGCCGCCAGTGCCTGGTGCTCGGCCGTTCGCTGAAGCGCGTCATCGATGTAGCGGGCGAACTCGGCTATATGGACGGGCTGCCCGAATTCATCGCCGAGGAGGATTACGGTTTCATCCCGCGCGAGAACCTCGTCATCATCTGCACCGGCAGCCAGGGCGAGCCGCTCGCCGCACTTGCCAAGCTGTCGCGCGAAGAGATGAAATCGGTGTCGCTGACGGCAGGCGATACGGTGGTGTTTTCCTCGCGCACCATTCCCGGCAACGAAAAGGCGATCCTCGAGATCAAGAACCGCCTGATCGATCTCGGCATCAGGATCATCGAGGACGGCGACGCGCTGGTGCACGTCTCGGGCCATCCGCGCCGCAACGAATTGCGCAAGATGTACGAGTGGGTGCGCCCGCAGATCGGCGTTCCCGTGCACGGCGAGGCGGCGCATCTGGTGGCGCAGGGCTCGCTGATGTCGATGTCGGGCATCGGCCAGGTGGCGCAGGTGCGCGACGGCGATATGCTCAGGCTTTCTCCAGGCGCAGCCACGATCATCGACCAGGTGCCGTTCGGCCGCATCTACAAGGACGGCCGGCTGATCGGCACCGACCAGGCGATGGGCATTCGCGACCGGCGCAAGCTGTCCTTTGCCGGCCATGTCGCGGTCAATGTCGTGCTCGACGATAGATATGAGCTCGCTGGCGACCCCGATCTGGTCGCCATCGGCGTCGCCGAGGCCGATGCCCGCGGCGAGACCCTGGAAGACCTGATGCTCGATGCGGCAATCGGCGCCGTGGACTCCATCCCCCGTCAGCGCCGAAAAGACCTGGACCTCGTGCAGGAGGCGGTGCGTCGTGCCGTACGCGGCGCCGCCAACGAAGCCTGGGGCAAGAAGCCGCTGGTGACGGTGTTCGTCACAAGGTAAGGGAATAGGGATTGGGGCAGTATGGCAGTAGGGGGAGAAAGTCGTTTTTCCCTACTCCCATACTGCCCTATTGCCTTACTGCCCCTAAGGACGCAGTCAATGCTCGGTCGCCTGAACCATGTCGCGCTTGCCGTGCCGGATTTGGCCACGGCGACGGCGGCCTATCGCGATACGCTCGGTGCGCGGGTGACCGCGCCGCAGGCGCTGCCCGAGCACGGCGTGACCGTGGTGTTCGTCGATGTCGGCAACACCAAGATCGAACTGCTCGAGCCGCTGGGCGCGGAGTCACCGATCGCGGCTTTCCTTGAGAAGAATCCCTCCGGCGGCATGCATCATGTCTGCTACGAGGTCGACGATATCCTGGCCGCGCGGGACCAACTCAAAACAGCCGGCGCGCGCGTGCTGGGCGACGGCAACCCCAGGACCGGCGCGCATGGCAAGCCGGTGCTGTTTCTGCATCCCAAGGACTTCTTCGGCACACTGGTCGAACTGGAGCAAGCATGAACTGGGTTTCTTTCGTGGCGCTATTCTTCGCCACCTGGTGGGTGGTGCTGTTCGTCGTCCTACCTTTCAGCTTGAGGACACAGGACGAAGACCAGGACGTGACGCTGGGCACGGTTCCGAGCGCGCCGCGCGGACCGCATATGCTGCGCGCCGCGCTGCGCACGACCATCGCCACGCTGGTTCTCATCGGCATCTTCTACGGCATCACCAGAGGGCTGGGACTCGGCATCGACGACATCCCGCACATCGTGCCGGACTTCAACCAGACCCCCAAGCATTAGCACAGCCGGCAAAACTCCTTCAGTCGCCCTGAACGCAGGCGCCGATCGGTGCCAAAACAGCAAAGCCGGCTTCCGGATTTGTAGTGCTGCTGCGAGGGCGCGTCGCGCCTCAACGATTCATCTTACGCGCGTCAACTTCTTGTTTTATGCACGTTAGCCGGGTATCCTTGGGTCAGCACGTGAGCATGCTTTGAGCGGCGCGCTTGGAATGAAGCGGTTTGGCAATACGCTGTGCTAAGCAGATGATTGCACAAAAAAAATGCAAGGCCGAGGCCTTGCAATTTAAACGCGTCCGATCTGTTTCCGGTATCCGGCGGCAGCGAGTAACCGCGCCTAGATCGCATCCTCCCAAGACTTTGACCGCGTAGGAGGGCAGATTATTCTCCGCCCTCTCGGTTATCAGGGCACACTAGCCTAAGGCAGGTGAAATTGTCACGCAGAATTTTGCCTCGAAACAGGCATTCTCGTGCTGCACTGCACAATAGTGCGGCAGGCGTTGCTTGCGAAACGACCAGCAAGGCTTGAGCGGCACTGCCGCACCCGTCGCAGCGCAATTTCGACGCCATGGGCCGGGTTTCCATTCCGTCATGAAATAGCTATGAAGCCGGGGCAAGCAAGCCACCGCCGCGCCGATTCCGATGCGGCAATCCTCTCTCACGGATCAGTCCATGCGTTTGTCGCGCTATTTCCTGCCCATTCTCAAAGAAAATCCTCGCGAGGCCGAGATTGTCTCACATCGGCTGATGCTGCGCGCCGGCATGATCCACCAGCAGGGGCAGGGCAGCTTTTCCTGGCTGCCGCTCGGCAAGCGCGTGCTGGACAAGGTTTGCCGGATCATTCGCGAGGAGCAGGACCGCGCCGGCGCACTCGAAATCCTGATGCCGACCATCCAATCAGCCGAGCTGTGGCGCGAAAGCGGCCGCTACGAGGATTATGGCAAGGAGATGCTGCGCATCAAGGACCGGCAGGACCGCGACATGCTCTACGGTCCGACCAATGAGGAAATGGTCACCGAGATCTTCCGCTCCCATGTCAGGTCCTACAAGGATCTGCCGATCAACCTCTATCATATCCAGTGGAAATTCCGCGACGAGGTGCGGCCGCGATTCGGCGTTATGCGCTCACGCGAGTTCCTGATGAAGGACGCCTACTCGTTCGATCTCGACTATGAGGGCGCCAAGGCCGCCTATAACAGGATGTTCGTGTCCTATCTCAGGACCTTCACGCGCATGGGTCTGCAGGCCATTCCGATGCGCGCCGACACCGGGCCGATCGGCGGCGACCTCAGCCATGAATTCATCATCCTGGCCGACACCGGCGAGAGTCAGGTTTTCTGCCATCGCGACTATCTTTCGCTCGCTGTGCCTGACGAGAACACCGATTTTTCCAACGATGGAGAGATCGGCGGTATCGTGAAGACATGGACGACGCCCTACGCCGCCACCGACGAAATGCATGACGAGGCGGCCTGGGAGAAGGTCTCGACAAGCGACCGCGTTTCGGCACGTGGCATCGAGGTCGGGCATATCTTCCATTTCGGCGACAAATATTCCAAGCCGATGGGCGCCAAGGTGACCGGACCCGACGGCAAGGACCATTTCGTCTCCGGGGGCTCCTACGGCATCGGACCCTCGCGGCTGGTCGCGGCCATCATCGAAGCCAGCCATGACGACAACGGCATCATCTGGCCGGAAGCGGTGGCGCCGTTCGATGTCGGCCTGATCAACATGAAGGTTGGCGACGCCGAATGCGACCGCGTCAGCGGCGAGCTTTATGCGGCGCTTGCCGGTGCCGGCAAGGACGTGCTCTACGACGACACCGACCAACGGCCGGGCGGCAAGTTCGCCACCGCCGACCTGATCGGCCTGCCGTGGCAGGTGATTGTCGGGCCGCGCGGCGTTGCCGCCGGCGAGGTCGAGGTCAAGGACCGCAAGACGGGCGAGCGTGAGACGCTGCCTATCGCGGATTTGAAAAAGCGTTTCGGTATCGCCGCATGAGCGAGGCCGCAGCAGCAAAACCCCTGGCCGCCGGGCCGTTTTCCGTCTTCGAGCGCATGGTGGCGTGGCGCTATCTGCGCTCGCGCCGCAAGGAGACGGTGATCTCGGTCATCGCCTCGATCTCCTTTCTCGGTATCATGCTGGGCGTCGCCACGCTGATCGTCGTCATGGCCGTGATGAACGGGTTCCGCGCCGAACTGCTGACCCGCATTCTCGGCGTCAACGGCCATCTGATCGTGCAGCCGCTGGACATGCCGCTGGAGGATTATGCGCAGGTCGCCAGCCGCATCAACGGCGTGTCCGGCGTCAAATACGCCATTCCGCTGATCGATGGACAGGTGCTGGCGCAAGGCAATATCGGCGGCGGCACCGGGGCGCTGGTGCGCGGCATACGCGGCGAGGATCTGGGCAAGATCTCGATCGTCGCCAACAACATCAAGCAGGGCTCGATCGCCGGCTTCGACACCAGCGAGGGCGTCGCCATCGGCAGCCGCATGGCCGAGAATCTCGGCCTTGCGCTCGGCGACACCATCACGCTGATCTCGCCCGACGGCGACGTCACGCCGCTCGGCACGACGCCGCGGATGAAGGGCTATCCGATCACCGCGATCTTCGAGGTCGGCATGTCGGAGTATGACAGCTCCATCGTCTATATGCCGTTTTCGGAAGCGCAGCTCTATTTCAATTTGGACGGCCGTGCCCAGACGATCGAGGTCTATGTCGACAATCCCGACAATGTCGACGCGCTGAAACCGAAGGTCGAGGAGGCAGCCCGGCGCCCGGTCAACCTCGTCGACTGGCGGGAGCGCAACAAGACCTTCTTCGACGCGCTGCAGGTGGAACGCAACGTCATGTTCATGATCCTGACCCTGATCGTGCTGGTGGCGGCGCTCAACATCATTTCGGGCCTGATCATGCTGGTGAAGGACAAGGGCCACGACATCGCCATCCTGCGCACCATGGGCGCCACGCGCGGCGCAATCCTGCGCATCTTCCTGATGACGGGTGCCGCGATCGGCGTAGTCGGCACCATCGCCGGCGTGCTGCTGGGCGTCGTCATCTGCCTCAACGTCGAGCGTATCCGCCAGTTCTTCTCCTGGCTGGCCAATGAGCGGCTGTTCAACCCCGAGCTCTATTTCCTAAGCCAGTTGCCGGCCCGCATGGACGCCAGCGAGACGATCTCGGTGGTGCTGATGGCGCTGGCGCTGTCGTTCCTGGCGACCCTGTTTCCGGCATGGCGCGCGGCCAGGCTCGATCCGGTCGAAGCGCTGAGGTACGAATGATGGCCGAGGCCATTATCGAGCTGAAGGGCGTCGAGCGGCACTATGTCCAGGGGCCGCGCAAGCTGACCATTCTCAATGGCGCCGATTTCTCGCTGAGGCGCGGCGAGATCGTGGCGCTGGTGGCGCCTTCCGGCACCGGCAAATCGACGCTGCTGCACACTGCCGGGCTGCTGGAACGGCCGGACGCCGGCGACGTGATCCTGGCCGGGCGCGCCTGCGGGCGGCTTTCCGATGACCAGCGCACGGCGATCCGCCGCAACGATGTCGGCTTCGTCTATCAGTTCCATCATCTGCTGCCGGAATTCTCGGCGCTGGAAAACATCATGATGCCGCAGCTCATCAAAGGGCTGGCGCCCAAGGAGGCGGCCGAGCGGGCGGCGCAACTGCTCGACTACATGCAGATCGGCAAGCGGGCGCAGCATCGCCCGTCGGAGCTGTCCGGCGGCGAGCAGCAGCGCGTCGCCATTGCGCGCGCCGTCGCCAACGCGCCACTGGTGCTGCTAGCCGACGAGCCGACCGGCAATCTCGACCCGGTCACCGCTTCTTACGTGTTCGAAGCGCTACAGGCGCTGGTCAAGCAATCGGGCCTGGCGGCGCTGATCGCCACTCACAATCACGAGCTGGCCTCGCGCATGGACCGCCGCGTGACGCTAGCCGACGGCAAGGTGGTCCCACTTTAGGGCATACCGATATTCGGGTGAGGCCGGCCTGCGAACGGCGTTTCCTGCGCTTCCGGTACTCACGGACCAAATGTCCGCTCCGTTCCGGTTCTCGGACCCCACCGCTCTCGGCTCGGCCTGACCCGAATCTCGGCATGCCCTAGCTTGGCGTTGACAGTCCCACAGGTCGTACGGGAACTGCCCGTGCTTCATTGCTCGTCAACCTTTCCTTAACCTTGCCGAAATTGATCCCCCGAAATTTCCGCAAGGCGCCTTTTGCGATCGTTGACATTCGAACAAAATTAGAACAAAATACGAACATATCAACAACAGGAGAGAGTTATGGCCGATCTTGTTCAGGATGTCGTGTCGCTGGTGTGCATGAGCACGTTTCTCATTTCCATGGCGATCTGGATCGGAGCCATGTGAGGAGGCGGCAGTCCGCGCTCCCTCTTTCGGCGGCTGTGAGCCGTCGCGACGTTAAGCCTTTCTTGCCGCCCGGACGATAGGGTTCCCTGAAGACAGGGGAGTAGCGTCACGTGTCGCCCATCGTCACAGCCATTCTCGTGGCCTGCAATCTCGGATTGATCTTTCTGCTGCTGACCGCGCCGCTCGGTTTGCGCACAGTCAGGTTCAGCCGGCTGGTGGCGGCGGACCGACGGCGGCTGTGGCAAGCGCTTTGGCCGCTTGGAAGCGATGCCGGCTGGTCGGGCGAAATCCTTTCCGCCGAGGCGCTGGACGATCAGGGCGCGGCACGGATCGTTCTGTCCTGGGAAGGACGCGACGGCCAGCCGATCGAGCGCAAGGTTCTGCTTGAGGATGTTTTGGAAGAGAGACGCTTTTCCATGCGTGTCTTCGACGACACGTCGCTCGACGCCTGCTTTTGGGCGGACTATCGCACCACCACGGAGCTCATGCCCGAAGGCAAGTTCACGCGGGTGATCCTCAGTCAGACCGATCGCTATCGCGGCATCGCCTTTCCTATCTTTCGCTATTTCGCCATGCGCCGTGAACTCGGCAAGCTCGATGCATGGGCGAAGACCGGACGCTATCGCAAAGGCGGCTGGTTCGAGCATCCCCTCAGCCAGATCGGTCTCGCCGTGCTCTCGGCATTCATCCTGTGGCCGTTCTTCGGGCTGAACCTTGGCGGCCTGGCGCTGGCCGCGATCCTGACATCGGTGGTGGCCCTGCACGAACTCGGGCACATGGCGGCGTTCCGGCTGATGGGCCATCGCAAGGTGCGGATGATCTTCATCCCGCTGCTTGGCGGCATTGCCATAGGCGGGCGGCCGTATGACAGCCGTTTCGAGGTGGCTTTCGTGGCGCTGATGGGCGCTGGCTTCTCGGCTTTCCTGGTGCCGCTGCTGATCGCTGCCAGCGCGCTTGCCAGCGGGGAGGGACACCGGCTCGCCGCAGCGTTGCTGGCGACCCTCGCCGGCTGCGTCGCACTATTCAATATCGCCAATCTGGTGCCGGTGTGGAAGTTCGATGGCGGCCAGGTGCTGCGTCAGATCTGCCCCGGTCCGATCGCTCTGGCGCTGGCTTCATTTGTCCTGCTTTCCGCCTTCCTGGCGCTCGGCTGGCGGGCCGGCTTTTCACATGGCTTCCTGTTGGTGGCGGGGGCGGTCTTCGCCATCCTCAGCCTGCTGACGATGGGCAGCGCGGTGAAGCCGCGCCATGAGCTGAAGCCGATCCACACTTTCGATCGCTTTGCCATGGCCGGCGCGCTGCTGGCAGTGTTCGCCATCCATGGCTTTGGGGTTTTGTGGGCATCCGACCGGCTCCTCGGTTGGGGCCTGACCTGAATCTCAAAAAACCCAATCCAGCAAAGTATATTCAGCCGGCCTTGCGGGCCGCCTCGACCAGCAAAGGCGCGGCGGGGCCGAACACATCCTCGAAGGCCGATTTCAGCGCGAGATCGAGATCGGCCATTGTTACGGGAAGGCCGAGATCGACAAGGCTGGTGACGCCGTGATCCGCAACGCCGCAGGGAACGATACCGCTGAAATGGCCGAGATCCGGCTCGACATTGATGGCGATGCCGTGAAAGCTCACCCAGCGGCGCAACCTGATGCCGATGGCGGCGATCTTGTCCTCGGCGGGTGAGCCGTCTGACAAAGCGGGGCGATCCGGCCGCACCACCCAGACGCCGACGCGGTCCTCGCGGCGTTCGCCACGCACGTTGAAGGCAGCGAGCGTGCCGATGATCCATTGTTCGAGCGCCGCAACGAAGGCGCGGACATCCTCGCGCCGGCGCTTGAGGTCGAGCATGACATAGGCGACCCGCTGGCCCGGCCCGTGATAGGTGTATTCGCCGCCACGCCCAGCGGCAAAGACCGGGAAACGATCCGGCTCGATCAGATCCTCGACATGAGCGCTGGTGCCGGCCGTGTAAAGCGGCGGATGCTCGACCAGCCAGACCATCTCGCCGGCAGCACCGCTTCGGATCGCTTCGGCGCGCGCCTCCATGAAGGCGAGCGCATCAGGATAGGCGGTGAGGCCGGGTTCAACGCGCCATTCGACCGGCGCCGAGCCGGGCAAAGGGAGGAACAACGTGGCGATCTGGCTGCGTTCGGTCATGGCGTGTCTCTTGTTGTTCCTCATATGGCGGCAATCGGGCAAAACGTCCAGTTCCGGGCGCTTTTCAACCTTTGGCGGGTTATGCCAAGTCGCGGGCGATTATTGCACGACGCGCCCTTGTTTCGCCGGAAACGATTTGCTACACGCCGCGAGCCGGTTCGTTCCGGCTCCTACCACGTGCGGTCGTGGCGGAATTGGTAGACGCGCAGCGTTGAGGTCGCTGTGGGGCAACCCGTGGAAGTTCGAGTCTTCTCGACCGCACCACCCTTCGCTTTTCGAGCTTCGGGTGGCAGGCCACCTGAAGGTCGTTGGACGAAGGCGTGTCCTCCGAATCCTTGGCGTAGGAGGACCGTTGTGTTCATGTGGCCTTTTTTGTTCGCCGGCGTTTCGGCCATTCTCGCGCGATGACGCTCGTCAGACGCGAGTGCCGTGTGGGCCGTCTTATGCCGGCTGGACGCTTGGCCCGTTTGCCAGATCGCCGGTAACGACGAGCCCACTTGACCGGTTGTCCTGCAATTTGATCTTGCCACCGCGACCCTGGATGATGTGCCCTCCTTGAAGAAAGGTTGGCCGGACGGGCGAAAGGCCGAGCACCCATGCCGCCGGGGGCACGCCGATGTTGCGCGTTGGGCCGCGAGCGAAGCTGCATGCGAGCGCTGAAGTAACCCCACGGTAAGCTTGCCTCGCTATCACATACAGAAATCCTTCGCGGCGGCTTCCGAGGTAATTTGGCGTGTCCCTGATTTCCGATGTGGCGAAATATAGTCCATCCACAAAATGGTCACTGCGCCTTTCATTTTTGGTGGCGGTATATGTAATATCCGCCTATGAGTTAAGTTCTAAATCTTTCATCAATCTAAGCTTGATTTACGCTGACAAGTTCGCTTTCAGTATTCCGATTTTGTTTGTCGTCGGGGTCTGCTCCGCCGCACTCATCCATGGCAGAGGAGAGCCAATTCTTTATGCCGTAAACTTTGTTCGAGTGCGCTGGCGTCGCTGCTTGCTGGTGCTTCTCTTCTTCTTCGCCATCCTGACCGCGTTCAATACCTACAAGATCGCCATCCCGTCCGTTGTTCCTTACTATGCGGACGACTGGTTGGCCGATCTGGATGAATGGTTGCACGGGATGGCGCCTTGGGAACTGGCGCACAGGTTCGACAGCAACGCGTGGTCGATCGTGGTCTTGAACAGCTATGAGGTCATTTGGTTTTTCCAATGGTTCGGCATCATGCTTTTCGTCTCCCTCTGGTCGGACAAGATTGCCTCCGTGCGATACCTTTGGGCGGCAACGCTGACATTATGCGTAGTCGGCACCATCATGGCCTTGGCGCTGGCGTCGGTCGGGCCGGTTTTCTACCACCAGTTTGTTGGCGAGGATCGCTTCCACGGACTCAAGACCGCCATGGACAGTCTCGACCATAACCATATGGTGCGGGAGCCGGCTGCATATCTTCTGACGCTTTACCAGACCGGCCGGTCCGACCTTGGCGGCGGCATCTCCGCAATGCCGAGCGTGCACGTTGCCTTTGCCACATTGAACGCCTTTCTGCTTTCGTCCTTGAACCGCTGGCTGGGAATCGTCGGTTGGACGTTCGCGGCCATGATCCTTTACGGGTCGGTCTATACAGGATGGCACTATGCTGTTGACGGCTACGCCTCTATTATTGTGGTGTCGATGATCTGGTGGGTGACCGGACGCTTCGTGCGCAAACAGTAAACCGCCCACGGAGTTTCAGTCCCGATTTCGATACGCCGGATTTTTTCCGTTATGGTCGACCGGCGCAGCCAGATAGGTTGCGCCGGTTCGACTGTTGATCGTCGCTGCACCGACAGGACATTTTTCGCCCACCGGCGCTTGTCAGATGACGGCTGGACACTGGGCCGTTCTGCAGATCGACGGTAAGCATGAGGCCGCTTGGCCGGTTGTCCCGCAATTCGATCTGCCGCCGTGGTCCTGGCGCTACACCCGGATGCTTTGAAAGTTTTGTTGCGCAATCATGGTTTCATCCTGGTGCGCAAGGGCAGGGTGCATTTCGTTCGATATTCCCGTGCATTGCGCGGACTGGTTCGCTGAGGCGATCACGCTCGAATGGCGCCGATCCGGGGAATGGCTTTGCTAAAGTGAAGATCCGGTTCTAACCTTCCCAATGCATTCCAGGTCGAGAACCCGGTTTGACCTGTCCATGACGTCTCGTGCAACGGAGCCATCTTCATGAATGACAGCCAGGCAAGGATTGCGGGCGCAAGCACTGTTCGAAGCCTGCATGTGGACCTGCCGGTCAACGCCACGTTCCATATCTGGCTCAAGGCGACCAGGCCGGACGTTCCGGGCTCGCTGTCCTTTTCCAATGTCCGCGGCAAGTTCGGTGAGGTGAGCGTTACGAACGCTGAAGAATATGAATTCCGAATTTTTCACGTCTTCGGCGGTGGTAGTGTCGAACTGGACTACGACACGAATCAAACCTCGGTGTCGGTTGCCTACTGGTTCGCTTTGGCCGACGTGCTGGAGACAGGCATTACGGTTCTTCACACCAATTCGGGAAATGCGCCGCCGAACATCCCTGACAGCTATCATTTTCGTCCGCCTTTCGGCTGGATGAACGATCCAAACGGATTTGGCCGGTTCGGCGGTCGCCCACATCTCTTTTATCAGCATTATTCCCATGGGCTTCGCTGGAATACGATGCACTGGGGCCATGCTGTATCTTCCGATTACTTGCGCTGGCGTCACATGCCGATCTTCCTGTTCCCGTCGGAAGACCTTACCGCGAGGCCCGACAGACGGGGCGGTGCGTATTCCGGCTCGGCCATTCCGCTTGCCGATGGCCCGGGCATTCGGGTTTTTTTCACCGAGCAGGTACAGGACCGTGTCCCGGAGCAGCAGATCCAACTCACCGCCATCTCCAGCGACCTCATCATGGCGGGAAATGCGGAGGTCATCCTGCCGTACCGTCCGCTTGACCAGGGATTGACCTCGGATTTTCGCGACCCTTATGTCTTCAAGGGACCGGATGGCCGCTGGAAAATGCTGCTGGGCAGCCAGAGCGACGAGGGCGGCGTTGTCCTGCTCTACGACACCGACGATCATACGGCCGCCACCGGCTGGACATATGCCGGCAAGCTCCTGGTCGAGAAACGCTATCGGACCACGGCGATCGAATGTCCCTGTTTGCTGCCGCTCGACGGGCCAGCGACCGATCCGGCGACGCGTTGGGTTCTTATTCTCGGACTGATGAACGGCGAGGACCGGTCCACCCGGCGCAAGAACCTGACAATGGCTGCCGTAGGCTGGTTCGATGGTCGGACCTTTGCCAAGGAATTCGAACAGGAGCTGGACTTCGGGACGGACAATTACGCCTTCCAGGCCTTCGTCGACGGTGATGCCATTGTCGGCATAGGGTGGCTTGCAAACTGGGTCGACACCGGGTCGGAGATCGATTTCCCCACGGCCATGACGTTGCCTCGCAACATCCGTCTGTCCGCCGGCGCGCTGCTGACCCCGCCCATCGGCGCTGCCGAGAGCCTGCGGAGCCATATTCTGGACCGAACACGCCTGGCAGCCGGAGAGCAGGTGACCTTTGTCAACGGCGCCGTCGAAATCCTGTTCGAGCTCGAAAAGCCGGGCGCCCATTTCCACCTGAAACTCCATCATCCGACGGTCCGCCTCGGCGTCATCGTCGACGACGAGGGACTTGCCATTCATCATGAAGACGACAACGCAGCGGAATCTCCCCACTACATCGCCAAGGGAGCCCATCCAAAACGGCTGCGGATATTCCTCGACTACGGATCGATCGAAGTCTTCGCGGATCACGGCCGTTGGGCGGGCACGAAGCGGATCAGCGGTTTTGAGCCGATACAGTCCGCACGTCTCACCGCCGAAACGGGTAGCGTTCTGCACGCGACGGTATGGGCGCTGAAACCTTGACGAGGAGATCGATATCCCCGGTCCGGGATCATGTATCCTCGAATACCGACCAGTGAACGAGGCCTTCGACGACGCCGAGGGCAAACGGTTCCTTCGCCCCGTAAATCAGCGGGTTGCCCCGGGCCATGTCGCGCAGTTCGGGAAGGGCATTGGCGACGACAATCCCACGCGCACCCGGCAGCTCGAACATGCTGCGATCGTTGTTGGTGTCGCCGGCGACGATCACCTCGTCCAAGCCGATGCCGAGCTCATTGCAGAGCCAGGCCAGCGCCTGGCCCTTGTCGGCCGAACGCGGCAGGATGTCGAGATCGCGGCCGCTCGAATAGACCATCGTCACCGAGAGGCCGGCCTCGTCCAGGGCGCGCTCGATGCCGGCAAGGACGTCCGGACTCGCGTCGTGCAGGTACCAACTCGATTTGAAGGCGTGTTGGTAGATGTCGGGCTGGCGGACAGTGTCCTTGAGCGACCCGAGCACCGCATCGACCTTTTCAAGAGACCAGCCTTCCGAAAGCCTTTCATTGAAGTGCCCCAGGCGCGATGTGTGTCGCGGACCGGCGAGCATCGTACCGACGCCCCCGATCACGTAGTCCGGCGCCGGCAGGCCGACTTCGTCGACGAAATTCAGGATGTCGTCGGCCAGACGACCGCTGTTATAGACAAGAACCGGTCGGTGCTCGGGGTCGAGCGCTTCCCATCTGGCACGAAAGCGCGACGTAGCCGGCGCATGGCCGGCCAGAGTCCCGTCGAGATCGCTCGATAAAAGCGCTATCGGTCTCAATCGCCGTCGTTCCACGGCTCGTCCCAATCATGGTCGTCGACCGCCTTCAGCACCGGACGTCCCTCGACAAGGCTGACAAGCTGCTGCGCGATGCCTGTCCAGGTGAACAGGCTGCGCGCCTTGTGCGCACCCATGCGGCCAAGCCGGCCATGGAGGCGCGCGTGTTTCATGGGTTTGACGATCGTGATGCCGAGGTCTTCCTTGTCGAACGGATCGCCGAAGAGCGCGTGCCGGCCATAGCTGATCCCGCGATAGAGGCCGCCATGGATCGTGACCACGGTCGGCGTTCCGCAGGCCATCGCCTCGATCGCGGTCATGCCGAACGGCTCGTAGCGGCTCGACAGGACGAACATGTCCGCCGCCCGATAGGTGTCGGCCAGATCCTCGTCGGCAACATAGCCGGAGAAGACGACGCGATCCTGCAGGCCCAGCTGCCGAACCTGCTTCTTGAGCTGATCCAGGATCTTCCGTTCGTACTCGTCCATGTTCTCGCCGCCGACAGCGAGCCTCAGAACCGCATCCGGCACACGCGGCGCCACCACGGAAAACGCATCGATCAAAAGGTCGTAACCCTTGTTGGTGGCGAGCCGGCCGAGCGCCAGGATCGTTCGTCCTTCGAAACCGAGCCGATGGCGGATCATCCGGCGGGAGGCCTCGCTGACAGGGAAGAAGCGGTTGTCGTCGTAGCCGGGCGGGATCATGTGCACGCGGTCGCGCTCGAGACTATAGTCCTCGACCAGCATATCCACCTGCTGTGGCGTTGTGGCGATCACCATGGCGCAGCTTCGATAGATGATGGTCTCGTGCTTTATGCGCTCGGTGAAATTGAACTCGGCCTCGAATGTATCGGCCTTGTCGGGGTAGTCCGTCTTCATCTGGCGCTGCTTCCATATGCCGAGGGAATGCGGCGTATGGATGTGCGGGACACTGAGCGCTTCCGACAGTCGCTGCCCCGCCACGCCCGCATCCCAGTAATGGCTGTTGATGAAGTCGTAGGAGAGGTTTTCCTTGCGGATCAGGCGCAAAGCGTTTTCGCACCACTCGAGAAGGTGACGGTGGAGATATTCCTTCGGAATGAAATCGGGTCCGCCACAGCCGACGCGCAGGACACGAACCCCGTCCGCAACTTCGTCGACAGGAGGCTGGTCTTCAAATCGCCGCGTCCAGACATCGACGGCATAGCCCAGTTGGGCCAGCTTTTTGGCCAGTTCCAGGACATAGACCACTTGTCCGCCCGTATCGGCCGCACCCAGTGGCGGATTTGCCGCAACGTAGCCATGGGTTGAAATGAGTGCAATTCTAGGTATCGCCGCATCCGAGTTGTCGTCCGGCATCTTTATCCTTCTCTTCGATTGGTCTTTGCATGCCCGTGGTCGAAGCATGCGCCAGTCCGGTTATATAGGGTCCAACCTCCATCGGCAAACATTGACGCGACTGTAAAAGCCAAACCGATCTGTCGCAACGCATCCATCTGGATGCGCAAGGGGCGCTATGGCGAATCTATCTCGCGCATGACCCTTTCAGAAAACCGGTTTCCACTTTTCAGGATCATGGTCTAGACCTGACTGGCACCTTTTCCGGAATCGGGATGGCGGGAGGCGCTGGTGGAAGGCCAGGACGAACAGGACACCAGAGCCACTGAGGATGGCCACGCCGATATCTACGGCGAGGATGGCGCCGTCCTGTCGTCGTTCCTGGCCCAGATCGGTGCCGCGATCGCCGATCGCGACACGATGACGCTGAAGCGCGAAGTCAACGACCTGCACCAGTCGGAATTGGGCGACCTGCTCGAAGCGCTGCATCCCGACCAGCGCCGCGCGCTGGTCGAACTTTTGGGCGCCGACTTCGACTTCTCGGCGCTGACCGAGGTCGACGAGGCGATCCGCATGGAGATCGTCGACAATCTGCCCAATGCGCAGATTGCCCAGGCGGTGCAGGAACTCGATTCCGACGACGCCGTCTACATCCTCGAAGATCTCGAGAAGGAAGACCAGGACGAGATCCTGTCGCAACTGCCGTTCACCGAGCGGATCAGGCTGCGCCGCTCTCTCGATTATCCCGAAGAGACCGCCGGCCGGCGCATGCAGACGGAGTTCGTAGCGGTGCCGCCGTTCTGGACCATCGGCCAGACCATCGACTACATGCGCGAGGACCAGAACCTTCCCGATCGCTTCAGCCAGATCTTTGTCATCGATCCGAGCTTCAAGCTGCTTGGCGCCATCGATCTCGACCAGATCCTGCGCACCAAGCGCTCGGTCAAGGTCGAGGAGGTCATGCATGAGACGCGGCACGCCATTCCGGCGACCATGGACCAGGAAGAGGCGGCGCGGGAATTCGAACAATACGACCTTTTGTCGGCCGCGGTTGTCGATGAGAACGAGCGCCTGGTCGGCGTGCTGACCATCGACGATGTGGTCGACGTCATCCAGCAGGAAGCCGAGGAAGACCTGTTGCGCATGGGCGGCGTCGGCGACGAAGAACTCTCCGACAGCATCTTGTCGACCTCGCGTTCGCGTGTTCCGTGGCTGCTGGTCAATCTTTTGACGGCTTTCCTGGCGGCGTCGGTGATCGGCCTGTTCGATCGCACGATCGAGCATATCGTGGCGCTAGCGGTGCTGATGCCGATCGTGGCCGGCATGGGCGGCAATGCCGGTTCGCAGACCATGACCGTCACGGTGCGGGCGCTGGCGACGAAGGATCTCGACATCTACAATGCCGGCCGCATCATCCGTCGCGAAATGGGCGTGGGCTTCATCAACGGCATCCTCTTCGCCATCCTGATCGGCATCGTCGCGGCTGCCTGGTTCCGAGATCCGAATCTGGGTGGCATCATCGCGGCGGCAATGGTCATCAACATGTTCGTGGCGGCACTGGCCGGAATCCTGATCCCGTTGCTGCTCGACCGCTTCAAGGTGGACCCGGCGGTGGCGTCCGCCGTCTTCGTCACCACGGTCACCGACGTCGTCGGTTTCTTTGCCTTTCTCGGTCTCGCCACGTGGTGGTTCGGAGTGCCTTGATGATGCAGGGCGTCTTGTGCCGCAGCAGTGGTACATACCACCTCAATTGACTTTTACGTAAATGCCATGCGAGGGTCGGTGAAGGGGCCGCCCGCCGATTCCGGCAGGCCGGTACAGGGGCTGGAGGGCGAAGTCGCATCATAGGCATGCGCGCCGTATCCGGGCATTTGGAGCGACGATGCGGGAATATTATTCGATCACTGAACTGACCCGCGAATTCGAGGTGTCGACGCGGACCTTGCGCTTCTACGAGGACGAGGGACTGGTACAGCCGATAAGACGCGGCCGCACGCGGCTGTTTCGTCCGTCCGACCGGCACCTCATCCGCCAGATCATGCGCGGCAAAAGGCTTGGCTTCTCGATCAACGAAATCCGAGAAATCATCCAGATGTACAAGGAGCCGCCCGGCGAGGTCGGCCAGCTCAAGCTGATGATCAAGCGCATCGAGGAAAAGCGCGAGGATCTCAGGCAGAAGCGCCGTGACCTCGAGGAGACGCTGGCCGAGCTAGACCAGGCTGAGGAATCCTGCGTCGAGCGGCTGGTGGAACTCGGCGTCAATACTTGAGCGGCCTGGCAAGGCTCAGATCCAGCGCCTGACCCGTTTCGCGTAGTCCCGGTACTTCTTGCCGAATTTCGTCGCCAGTATTTTCTCCTCGCCTTCGACGGCGGCCTTCTGCGTTGCGAAGGCGGCGATGAATGCCATCGGCAGGAACCAGGCGACGCCCGATACGAAGGCGACGCCGATCATCAGCAGCGTATTGGCCAAATAGATCGGGTTGCGGCTGATGCCGAAGGGGCCCGACGTGATCAGATGTTCCGGCACGCCATTCGGGTTGAGCGTCGTCTTCGCCCGGATCATGGTGCGGATCGCCGTGAACCAGAGTGCGACGACGCCGAACAATGCCACAAAGCCGGCGGCGAACAGTATGTCGCCGAGAAGGTCGCCGATCCATGGCAGCGGGTAGAACAGGCCGAGCACGATGCTGATGGCGATCGCCGCGAGATAGATCAGCGGCGGCCAAGGTATGTGCCCAGGCTTCGGCAGCCCTGTTTTTGGCTGATTGGCGGTCATTGTTGCCCTCCCTCCATCAACTTGCTTTCGGTGCTGGCGGTGCAGGTGCTCGCCAGGTCGGCAAGGTGCGCCTTCCATTCGGCGGCCTGGTCGCCACTGTAGAGCCGATCGAGTGTCGCCTCGCCTCGCAGCGTATCCAGCATGCACCCACAATAGCTGGTGCAGAATGCGCTGTCGCGCTGTTGCTCGCACGATACCTGGCAGGATTTGAGGAAACCGACGTCCCTGTTTTCGGCGGGAGCGGGCATGATTTGCGAAAACAGCCAGACCGAGCCGATCAGCAGCGGCTGGTGGATCAGGTAGAAGGCGAGGCTGTGCCGGCCGATGAACAGCAGCGGATTCGACCAACGGCCGGGAACAAGATCCGCCAGCCGTGCCAGCCCGCCGGAGGCGGAGCCGAGTTTCGCCGCCGCGATACCCAGCAGCACGGCGCCGAACCATGGAAACAGCGGCACATAGTCGTTGGAACGCGGATTGGACGCCGACAGGCCGACCCACCACAGGGCCGGATGGTCGAAGATTTCGGACCTGAGATAGAAGGGCGCGGCGATGACAAGGGCAGCGACAACAAGCGTCAGCAGCGCCGGCAGCCGCAGAAACGCCAGGCCGAGCAGGCTGGCCAGCGCGATCTCGTGCAATATGCCGAAGAAGATGAACCCATCAGGCGTGGCGAGCCTGGTGACGACGGATATGGCGATTGCCGCCCCGGCGACCATGGCGAAACGCTTCCAGAAGCCGGGCCAGCGGATCTGTTTGCCATGAGCCAGATAGAGGCTGACGCCGACCAGGAACAGGAAGGTCGAGGCGATGCAGCGCGCGTAGAACTTCCACCAGCCGAACGCGGTCAGGCCGGGGTCGGTATAGCCGAAGAATTCGAGATCCCAGGTGAAATGGTAGCTCGCCATGGCAAGCAGGGCAATGCCGCGCGCGATGTCGATGGTGATGATGCGCTTCGGCTTCAGCGAATCCTGAACGGTGGCGGTCGACGTGGGAATGCTCATGGTCTCGCAATTCTGATTCAGCCCCGCAAGACGACTATCACGGTTGGGCCGGACAACAGAAGGCGGACCAATGCATGTCCGCGATGCTCCTTCGTGCAGGCGCCGCGTCAAGGCCAGCGTTGGAGCGACGCGCGTCCACTTCGTGCTTAATCGATTCCGATTGGGCCGCTGCGTTAGGCCAGCGCCGGAAAGCCTTTGACCAGCTTCGCTTTTTGCCGTGAACGCGTCGGTTTCCTGTTACCGGGCCAGGAATGACCACGGCAGATTTGGGCTCGCGTTCTGCTTTGGGCGATTCTGCTTCGGGGACAGCAATGGCCACCCATGTTCGTCATCCGATCGGGCTTCCGGCCTTGCGACCGGCGGATGCACGCACCTTCGCCTCGCTCTATGCGGTCGAATCCTTCGCGCGCGCCACCGTGTCGAGCGTCATCCCGATCCAGGCCTACGAAATCCTCCGCAACGAACAGATCGTCTCGATCCTCTACACCGTCGTGGCGCTGCTCGGCCTGTCGGTGACGCTGTTCATGCCGATGCTGATCCGCCGCTTTGCCCGGCGCTGGGTCTACACCGCAGGCGCCTGCCTCCTTGCCGTCGGCTCGCTGTTCTTCGTCACGCACACGCTTGCCGGGCAGTTGGCGGGCATGCTCTGCCGCGTCATGGGCGCCAGCGCGCTGTCGATCACGCTCAGCCTCTACATCATGGACCATATCCGCAAGACCGATTTCATGCAGGCCGAATCGCTGCGCATGGCATGGTCGATGCTCGCCTGGACCAGCGGGCCGACACTCGGCATCTTCCTCTACACGCGTTTCGGCATCTATGCCGCGCATGGCGCGGTCGCCATCTTCGCCATGGCCCTGCTGGCGCTGTTCTGGACCTACAGGCTCGGCGACAACCAGTCGATCCGTCCGGGCAAGACGCGGCCGGCCAATCCACTGGCCAATATCGGCCGTTTCGTTGCCCAGCCACGTCTCAGGCTGGCCTGGCTGATCGCCTTCGGCCGCTCCTGCTTCTGGACGACGTTCTTCGTCTACGGGCCGCTGTTCATGGTGATCACCGGTGAGGGCGAACTCGCCGGCGGCCTGCTGGTCTCGGCGGGCAACGCGCTGCTGTTCACAGCCATCTTCTGGGGCAGGGTGGGACAGCGTTTTGGCGGCCGGCGAACCATGACATCGGCCTATTTCGCCATGTCGGCGATGCTGCTGGCGGCGGGCGCCGTCGGCGAATCCGTGCCGTTTCTTACCGGCGCCTTGCTGCTGTGCGGCGCATTCTTCGCCATCGCTCTCGACGCGCTGGGCTCGACCGCCTTCATGCGCTCGGTGCGCTCCTATGAGCGGGCGCAGATGGCGGCGGTCTATCGCACCTATCTCGACTTTTCCGAGCTGACGCCGCCGCTGGTCTATTCGGTGGTGCTGGCGTTTTTCGGGTTGGGCTCGGTGTTCGCCACGCTCGGACTGCTAGCGGCGGTTTGCGGCTTCGTTACCTGGCGCTATCTGCCCAAATCACTTTGAGGGATTGGATGACATTGCGACGTGCCGGTCGCGCACCCAATTGTGGAAGCGATACAAATCGTATTCCTCGGGCATCAGCACACCGGCCTTGTGGCGCATCGAGCGCAGGCCTTTCTGATTGACCTCGCAGATCGCGGCGTCCTCCTTCAGCACTTGTCTGCCGAATGCGACGATGTTGTCGATGTCGGCCGAGGGCGCTTCGAGCGCTTCGGCCGAAAAAAGCCATTCCGCGGTGAGTTCGGTCTCTTCCGGGCCAAGCGGCACCAGCCGGACTGTCCTGACATAGTCGACATGACCGACGATGAACATCGATGGCAGGCTGGTGGCGTAGGTCTGTCCCGCCGCGCGCTCGGCCGGCGTCAGGTTGGCAAAGACCGGACCATGGGCCTGACCATCGCGCGACCAGGTCTCGGCTCCGGCCCTCAGGCCACCGGAAAACTCCGGCGCGTCATTGTCGGCATGCCGGGCCCATTCGGGATCGTCATGCCGCCCCATCAGGCCGCGGCCATAGATCGGCACCAGCCGCGACAGATCCTTGTGCACGCCCGGGCAGTGCAGGCACTCGTTGAAGTTTTCCCAGAAGATCTTCCAGTTGCAGTTCATCACCTTGCGCAGCACATGGCCAGAAACCAGCGTTTCCAGCGGCCAGTTGCCGAGGTCGCCGGAGGCGGGATCGAAGGCGGTTTCAGCCGAACCGTCGGCGTCTTCGGCGAGATTGACGAAGACGAAGCCGCGCCACACCGACAGCGCCACGCGGTAGAGCGGGTGCTCGGCCTTGTCGAAACCTTCCGGCAGAGACTTCGACGGCACGCGCACGAGATCGCCGCGCAGCGAATAGGACCAGGCGTGATAGGGGCAGGTGAGGAGCCGTGCCTTCAGCCGCCCCTCGCTCTCCTGGCAGAGCTGCGAGCCGCGATGCCGGCAGGTGTTGTGGAAGGCGCGCAATGCGCCGGTCTCGTCGCGCAGCACGACGATCTCCTGCGTGCCGACCCTGAATGTCCTGAATGCCAGCGGGTGGGCGAGATCGGCCTCGCGACAGACCAAGAGCCAGCTCTTGTACCAGATGGCGCCGAGATCGCGCTGATAGGCGTCCGCGTCCCAATAGGCTGATGAGGGCAGTGTCGGCTCGGCCCGGGTCAGGCCATTATAGGGATCGTGCTCGCTCGGGTCGGGTTGCATGACTGGCTTTCCTCCGAAGTGCCAGCCGACACCCCGGCGAATCGTTTGTCAATCGGGCGACGGCATTGCCGGCTTCGGTCGCGGTGCCTAATCATGCCGGGAGCAATGGGATTAGGACATGACCGCACGACAGATGTCACTGACACCCGAACTGGTGGCGCGCTGTTTTCGCACCGTCGAGGATAGCGGGCCCGACCCGGACGCAATGCATCTCGACGACAGCGACTATAATGCGATGCTGGATGCGTTCGAGGCGGAACTGCCTGCAAGCGAACCGCTGTGGCTGTTCGGTTATGGCTCGCTCATCTGGAAGCCTGAAATCGACCATATCGAGGAACGGGTGGCGGTGGCGCGCGGCTGGCACCGATCCTTCTGCATGAACATGACGCGCTGGCGTGGCACCAAGCACAACCCCGGCCTGATGATGGCTCTCGCTCTTGGCGGGCAGTGCAAAGGCGTCGCTTTTCGGCTGACCGACGGTGACCGTCGGCAACAGTTGGACAAGCTCTTCAGGCGTGAAGTGACGCTGAAGCCGACCAGCTATCACCCGCGCCTGCTCAGCCTCGCGAGCAGCGCCGGGCCGTTGCGGGCGCTGGCCTTCGTCATCAATCGCAAGGGAACGACCTATGCCGGACCGCTCGCGGAAGAAGAGGTGGTCGAGAAGCTCGCCACATCCTGCGGGCACTGGGGATCGGGCGCCGACTACCTCTACAATACGGTGAAAAACCTGGAAGAGCGCGGCATTCATGATCGCCATCTGTGGCGGCTGCAGCGGCTGGTTGCCGAGCGGATTGAAGCCTCGAAGCCTTGAAACCGCGTGGCGCATTCACGCTGGTAACGGGCGGAATTTGGTTTGCCGGGCGCGACGATTCTGCCTATAGTCGCTGCTGTCGCCGGTTCCGTTAGGGACCAAGAGGGAATGCGGTGAGGGTGAATTTTGCCCGATGCCGTGGCTGCCCCCGCAACTGTGTGCGGTAGTCCTCTCCATATGCCACTGAAGATTTTTCTTCGGGAAGGTGGGGAAGGGCGCTGATCCGCGAGCCAGGAGACCTGCCGGCGACAGGGAACTGACTTCGATGCCCTCGGGTGGAGGGCGAAAGGACAAGATATGAATACCGCTTCCGTCTCTCTCGGCGCTTCCGTCTCCTCGCAGTCGCGCTTCATGCAGCTCGCGCTTGCCGCGCTGCTCGGCGTTTTCGTCATGGGCTTTGTCGGCTTCTCGCATATCGAGGCCGTCCACAATGCCGCCCACGACTATCGCCATTCGATGGCGTTTCCCTGCCACTGACGAGGGACTGACATCATGACACTGTTTCGCAACGTCGTGTTCATCGCGGCGATCGCAGGGCTCGTGGCCGGCGTCGTTCTTGCCTGTATGCAGGCCTATGCCACCGTGCCGCTGATCCTCAAGGCGGAAGTCTACGAACAGGCCGGTGGCGGCCACCAGCACGAGCATGTTGCTGCACCAGCCGCCAACGCCACCGACACCAATGCCATGAGCAGTGCCGCACCGGCGCCGGCCGAGGCGGCTGCACCAGCGGAAGACGAAGGCTGGGCACCGGCTGACGGCTTCGAGCGCTTCGCCTTCAACGTGGTTGCCAATGTCGTCACCGGCATCGGCTTCGCGCTGATCCTGGTCGCGGTTTCGGAATTCGCCGGCGGCATCGGCAATTGGCGACAGGGCGTGTTCTGGGGCCTGGCCGGCTTTGCCGTGTTCACACTGGCGCCGGGCCTCGGCCTGCCGCCGGAACTGCCGGCAATGCCTGCGGCCGACCTAGCCCAACGCCAGATCTGGTGGACGGCGACGGCGGTGGCAACCGCCGCCGGTCTCGGCCTGCTCGCCTTCCGCAAGTCGCTGCCGTTGGCAATCCTTGCCGTTGCCTTGATCGTGGCGCCGCATATTGTCGGCGCGCCGCAGCCCGACAGTTTCGAGTCGCCGATCCCGGAAGGCCTGCACCATCAGTTCGTGGTGGCGGTGACGCTCACCAATCTGGTGTTCTGGCTGGTGCTCGGCGCCGTCGTCGGCGTGGTGCGCGGACGCTTTACCGGCACGGCGACCAGCCTGCGCGACAGCTTTGCCTGATCGTGCTGTCTCCCATTGGGGATTGACCTTCGTCATCGGCGGCGC
>NZ_NWQG01000101.1:0-1723 GCF_002529485.1 Mesorhizobium sanjuanii | reverse complement strand
GCGCACGCCGAAACATTGGTGACGGCCTGCCAGGGGCCATGGACCTATATCGCGACGGCGCAAGCCTATGACGACGAGATGCGCGAACGCATCGCGCTGCATCGATCGCGGCGTGGCGAGGGCTGGACGACCGTGGATGCGCCGCTCGATCTTGCCGGCGCGCTGGCTGCGGTGCCTGACGGCCGGCCGGTCCTGATCGACTGCCTGACGCTGTGGTTGACCAACCATATGTTGGCCGAACATGACTTTGAGACCGAATGCCGGCGGCTGGCCGACGTGCTGTCGCGGCCCCGCGGGCCATGGTTCGTGGTCTCCAACGAGGTCGGCCAGGGCATCGTGCCCGACAACGCTTTGGCAAGGCGCTTTCGCGACGCTGCCGGCCGGCTTAACCAGCAGGTCGCCGCAGTCGCCGGTACAGTGCTTTTGATGGTGGCGGGGCTGCCGCTCAAGGTGAAGTGAGATGACCGATATTGAAGCCAGGGACGAGGAACGCCACCGCGCCAAGATGGCCAAGCGCAAGGCGGTGCAGGACGCCGAGGTTGCGGGAAAGACGATCGAGAAGGGCCTGCTGATCGTCAACACCGGTCCGGGCAAGGGCAAGACCACCGCCGCCTTCGGGCTGGCGCTGCGCATGCTCGGCTATGGCAAGCGCGTCGGCGTCGTCCAGTTCATCAAGGGCAAATGGCACACCGGCGAGAAGGACGCCTTTGCCGCCTTCGGCGACCGGGTCGTATGGCACACGATGGGCGAGGGTTTTACCTGGGAGACGCAGGATCTGAAGCGCGACATCGCGGCGGCCGAAGCCGCCTGGGTCAAGGCGCTCGAACTGATGGCGGATCCTTCGATCAGCCTTGTGGTGCTTGACGAATTGAACATTGCGCTGCGCTACGATTATCTCGATCTCGACAAGGTGGTGACGGCGCTGAAGGGCCGGCGGGAGGGCCTGCATGTCGTGATCACCGGCCGCAACGCCAAGCCGGCTCTGGTCGAGGCGGCCGACCTGGTCACCGAGATGGGCGTGACCAAGCACCATTTTTCGGCCGGCGTGAAAGCGCAGCAAGGGATAGAGTTCTGAGAGACCGTTTGGAAATTCTACTCTGGCGGCCATCTGATGGCGTTTTCTGTGCTTCCGGTGCTCACGGACCCAAATGTCCGCTGCGCTCCGGTTCTCGAAACCACCACCATATGACTCGCCAGAGCGAATTTCGAAACGGTCTCTGAGCGCTTACCCGATAGACGGGAAGGTAGAGTGCGGTCACGCGGCGAGGACGATCGCCGCGATCATGCCGAACAGCGCGATAAGCAGAAAGTCGGCTGTCCGATAAAGCTTCAACGCCAGCCTGATGTCGGCGCTCTCGGCGTCGCGCCGGCCGCCGTCGCCCATGAAGGCATCATCGACCATGACGCCGCCATAGACGCGCGGCCCGGCAAGCGCCAGGCCGAGCGCGCCGGCCATCGCGGCTTCCGGCCAGCCGGCATTGGGCGAACGATGTTTTTTCGCGTCGCGCCGCACGGTGCGCCAGGCATTTTTCGCGTCGGCGCCGCTGACGAAAAAAGCCGCCAGCACGATCAGCAGCGCCGTCAGCCGCGACGCCGGCAGGTTGATCAGATCGTCGAAACGCGCCGCCGCCCGGCCGAACGCCTCGTGGCGCGGCGTGCGGTGGCCGATCATCGAATCGGCGGTGTTGGCGGCCTTGTAGGCAACGCCGCCGGGGAGCCCGCC
>NZ_NWQG01000100.1:0-6529 GCF_002529485.1 Mesorhizobium sanjuanii | reverse complement strand
CCCGCCGATACCGATCCAGAAGGCGGGCGCGACAATGCCGTCGGAGAAATTCTCGGCCAGGCTTTCGATCGCGGCGCGGCAGACGCCGGCCCTGTCGAGCGTTTCGGGATCGCGGCCGACGATGTGCGAGACCGCGACACGGCCGACGGCCAGCCCGCCATTGTCGAGTGCGTCGGCCACGCCCTCGACATGCTCGGCCAGGCTCTTCTGCGACAAGAGCGAGGTCGCGAGAACTGCCACGATGAGCAGACCGGAGGGAAGGAGCTGCCACAGCAGGATTTCCAGCGCCAAAGCGATAATCGCCGGCACCAGCACGATGACCAACAGCGTATGAACACCGCGCCGGCGACGCAGCGCGTCGGAATCAGTATCGCGGTTGAGCCGGCGATCCAGAAAGGATATCAGCCTGCCGAACCAGGTGACGGGATGGCCGATGCGACGGAACAGCCAATCCGGATAACCGAGCGCGAATTCAATAACCAGTGACAGGAAGGCGATCAGGAACGACATGAAGCTTCTTGATGGAGCGGTGGCAGCAGTGGATCATGGCGGAAGCCTTGGTCGGGCGAGGGCGCTCTTTCCCCAGGCGCCGCAGCCTTTCGTCGACCTCTCGACCGGTATCAACCCGCACTCCTATCCGCTTTTCGAGCTGCCCGCCACCGCCCTGTCACGGTTGCCGGAGGCCGCGCGCCTGCGCGAACTCGCCGATGTCGCGGCGAGCGCCTATGGCGCACCATCGGCGGCGCATGTGGCGGCGGCGCCCGGCACGCAGATTCTGTTGCCGCGCGTCGCTTCGCTGGTAAGACCCGGCAAGGCGCTGGTGCTCGGCCCGACCTATGCCGAACACAGTCGAGCGGCGGCGATTGCCGGCCATGCGGTGGCGGAGGTCGACGATTTCGAGGCGCTGGCCGCGGCCGACCTCGCCATCATCGTCAATCCCAACAATCCGGACGGGCGCGTCGTCGAGCGTGAAAGACTGCTTCGGCTTGCCGGGAAATTGCGCGCCAAGGGTGGGTTGCTGGTCGTCGACGAAGCGTTCATGGATGTCGGCCCGCGCGCGGAAAGTCTTGCCGGCGATGTCGGGCAGGGTGGTGTCGTCGTGCTGCGCTCCTTCGGCAAGTTCTTTGGTCTCGCCGGCCTGCGGCTTGGCTTTGCGTTGACCGATACGCTGACGGTCGAGCGGCTGGAAGCACAATTCGGACCATGGGCAGTCGCTGGCCCGGCGCTCGAATATGGCATCCGCGCGCTGGCCGACACGGATTGGCAGGTCGAGATGCGGCGCCGGCTGACCGAGGATGCCGTGCGGCTCGATGCGCTGTTTGACCGCTTCGGCGTTTCCGTCGCAGGCGGCACCACGTTGTTCCGCTATGTCAGACTGCCGGACGCAGCCGGCCTGTTTTCGGCGCTCGGCGAACGCGGCGTCCTGCTTCGGCATTTTTCCGATCGGCCGCATGTGCTGCGCGCCGGATTGCCGGGCTCCGATGAGGAATGGCGACGGCTCGAATCGGCCCTTGCGGACTGGGCTTCGCGGCGCGACGATGCCGCCAGGGAGATCAAGCGATGATCCATGTCTGTTCGCTGGCAAAGGTCGAGGAAACGGTGACGAAGACCGGCGCCGAGCGGCTGCTTTCGCTGCTGGCTGCCGGTACGTTGATGGCACGGCCGGCGTCGATTACCCGGGAAAACCATCTCCACCTCGTCATGCACGACATTGCCGTGGCGCAGGACGGCTTGACCATGCCGGGCGAAGAACACGTCCGCAACCTGCTCGACTTCGCTCGCCGATGGGATCGTGCAAGGCCACTGGTGGTTCATTGCTATGCCGGCATCAGCCGCTCGACCGCCTCGGCCTACATCATTGCGGCGGCACTGGCACCGAAGCGCTGCGAGGTCGAGTTGGCCCGCACGTTGCGGGCGCTATCGCCGACGGCGACGCCCAATCCGCGGCTGATAACGGTTGCCGACGTGCTGCTCGAGCGCGATGGCCGGATGGTCGAAGCGATCAAGGCGATCGGGCGCGGCGCCGATGCCTTCGAAGGCACGCCCTTTGCACTGAACATCGACCGCTGAATTCGACTCGCGGGATCGCTACGCCAGCCAGTCGGCGAGCTTCGCCTTGCGCACATCCTTTAGCAAGCTGATGAAACCGTCAGCCTGATATCCGGCGGTCAAGCGGCCTTTTTCGGCTGTCGCAATGCTGGCGTCGCCGACCACACCATTCGGGTTGAGGTCGCTGGCAATCCAGGCGAAGGCATGCGTTCCGGTGTGCCGCAGCAGCGCGAATTCCTTTTCGGCGCGGCCGACATTGCTGGCGAAATTGGCGGCCTTGGCCATGTCGACGAGATCCGGCCGGAAATGCAGCATCAGCGAGGTCTCGACATCGCCGCCATGGATGCCGTGGCGGTCCTCGAGCTCGGTATACATACCGGCCGGCCGGCCAAAGCGCTGCCAGCTCGTCTTCACCGCCAGCAATTTTGCGCGCACGCGCAATTCGCGCGTGACGATGCCCATGATCTCCTCATTGCCGCCATGCGAGTTGACGACGATCAGCTTCCTGACGCCGGCTCGCGCGACCGACAGGCCAAGCTCGGTCCAGGCATCGACCAGCGTGGTTGCCGGAAGGGTGAGCGTGCCCGGCGCATGCAGATGCTCGTTCGACTTGCCCACCGCCTGGACGGGCAGGATGCGGATGTCGAGATCGCCGGGCAGGCGCGCGATCACCGTTTCCAGCATGCCGTTCATGATCGAGGTATCGGTCGAAACCGGCAGATGCGGGCCGTGCTGTTCGATCGCCGCCACCGGCAGAATGGCGATCGTCGCTTCCGGGTCGATCGTGGCGTATTCGGTGGTCCGGTAGTCGCCCCACCATACGCGTTTTTTTGTTACGTCCATTTTTGACTCTCGAGGAAACTGGCAGCGCCAACGTGGTTTCGTTTAACTGGAGATCAACGGCCTGTCGATTCCAGCCGCCGGCGGGCGCTCCTCACCCGGCCGCGATGACCTCGATCTCGACCTTGAATTCGGGCCGCGCGAAACCGGACACGATCATCAGCGTCGAGGCTGGCGCCGGGCTCGAAAACAGCCGGTCGCGAACGTCCATATAGGGCCTGAGGTAGGCGCGTTCGGTGACATAGGCGTTGATGCGCACGATGTCCTGAAGTCCAAGCCCGGCCTCGCCGAGAATCGCCGCTATGTTCTGGAAACAGAGTTCGGCCTGGGCGCCGGCATCCTCCGGGATTTGATCGTCTGCCGTGATGGCGACCTGGCCCGAGCACAGCACCAGCCGCTTCCCCGCAGGCACCTCGACGCCGTGGCTGTAGCGGGCGAAGGGCGCCTTGATCGTCTTCGGCGTGAGGAATCTGAACATCACAATCTCCTGTTTGCGCCAGCGTAGAGCCGGATCGGTGGGGCCTTCAAGATGTGGTGCATGCCATCGGTGCAATTGTGGACAGGCGTTCAAAAAATAGGCACGATGCATCCCATACAGCACGAGCCGTCCAGTCTTCGCATGCGGCTGTTGCGCAAGCGGACGGCCCCCGGTGGTGGCATGTGTCTTGCTTCTTGAAACAATGGTGTCGAGCCCGGCGCGTGGCGCGCTGGAGCAAACAAAGGGTGGTGTTCATGGGTGGAAAATGGATGGTCTCGGTGGGCGCGATCGCGCTGCTTGCCGCAGGCACGCTTGGGGCGGCTGCGAACGAAAAAGTCACCTTCGGCACCAACTGGCTCGCCCAGGCCGAGCATGGCGGCTACTATCAGGCAGTCGCTGACGGCACCTATGCAGCGTGTGGGCTCGACGTGACGATCACGCTGGGTGGTCCGCAGGTCAGCGGCCGGCCGCTGCTGCTAGCCGGCAAGATCGACTTCTACATGGGCGGCAATCTGCTTTCGGCGTTCGACGCTGTGCAGCAGGGGATTCCGATGCGCGTCGTCGCCGCCGACTTCCAGAAGGATCCGCAGGTCATCATGTCCCATCCCGGCCAGGGGCTGGATACATGGGACGATCTGAAGAATGCCGAGCAGTACATTCTCGGCGACGAGGGCGCGCAGACCTTCTTCCAGTGGATGGTTATCGAACTCGGCTTCGATGCCGCCAAGCGCGTACCCTACACCTTCAACCCGGCACCCTTCATCGCCAACAAGAAGTCGATCCAGCAGGGCTATGTCACCTCGGAGCCGTTCGCGGTCCAAAAGGAGGGCGGCTTCATGCCGAACCAGTTCCTGCTCGCCGACTATGGCTGGGACACCTACGCGACCACGGTGGAGGTCATGCAGGACACGATCGACAAGCGGCCGGAGGTCGTGCAGTGCTTCGTCGATGGCTCCGCCAAGGGCTGGTACAACTACCTCTATGGCGACAACAAGGCTGCCAACGACATGATCAAGAAGGACAATCCCGACATGACGGATGAGCAGATCGCCTTCTCGATCGAGCAGTTGAAGAAGTTCGGCGTGGTCGATTCCGGCGATACCGATAAGCTCGGCATCGGCGCCATGACGGAAGCGCGCATCCAGAGCTTCTACGACAAGATGGTCAAAGCGAAAGTGGCGCAGCCCGACATCGATATCAAGAAGGCCTACACGCTCGCCTTCATCAACAAGGGCGTCGGGCTGGATTTGAAGAAATAATCGTGAAGCTGGAGAAAGTGGCGCAAGCGCCTAGGGCGGCATCGGGCGATGGCCCGATGCTCTTGGCGCTGCGCGATGTCGGCAAGGTCTTCTCCAACGGCGTGACAGCGCTCAGCGATGTCAACCTGACGATCCGGGAGGGCGATTTCCTCAGCCTGCTCGGGCCGTCAGGCTGCGGCAAGTCGACGGCGCTCAGGCTGATTGCCGGCCTGTCGACGCCGACCTCGGGCGTGCTCGACTGGCGCGGCAGCGGCTCCTTCGACCGCTCTGACATCGGCTTCGTCTTCCAGGAGCCGACGCTGTTGCCCTGGGCCGATGTCTTCGACAATGTCTGGCTGCCGCTCAGGCTGAAGGGCGTGTCGCGGGCCAAGGCGGCGCCTTCTGTCATGGAGATGCTGGCGCGCGTCCACCTGACCGGCTTCGAGAACGCCGTGCCGCGCGAGCTTTCCGGCGGCATGAAGATGCGTGTCTCCATCGCCCGCGCGATGGTCACTAGGCCGCGCGTGCTTTTGATGGACGAGCCGTTTGGAGCGCTGGACGAGATCACCCGCTTCAAGCTCAACAACGATCTTCTGGAGTTGTGGCAGGGAGAACGTTTCACCGTCGTCTTCGTCACCCATAGCGTCTTCGAAAGCGTGTTCCTGTCCAACCGCGTTGTCGTCATGGCCGCGCGGCCGGGGCGCGTGTTCAGGGAATTCGCGGTCGATGCGCCTTATCCACGCGACGAGGCGTTCCGCACCTCGCCCGACTATGCCGCGCTCTGCCGCCAGGCGTCCGACGTACTGATCGGCGCCATCAACTCAACAGCCGGATCGCATCATGACGGCCATTGAAGAACACACTCTGGCGCTCGATCCCGAGGAGGCGCGCCGCCTGCGCCAGGAGCGGCTCGAACGGATCGGCAGATGGCTGCTGCCGCTGGCGATCATGATCCTGGCGATCTGGCTGTGGGACCGCGTCTGCGTCTGGAACGACATCCCGAAATACATATTGCCGCGCCCCGGCGTGGTGCTGCAAACGCTTCATGACGATGCCGGGCTGTTGTTCTCCTCGCTGTTGGTGACGCTCAAGATCACATTTCTCAGCTTGGCTTTGGCCGTCGTTGGCGGGGTTGGACTGGCGGTGCTGTTCGCGCAATCGAAATGGGTGGAGATGTCGTTCTTCCCCTTCGCCATCGTGCTGCAGGTGACGCCGATCGTGGCGATCTTTCCGCTGATCAACATCTATGTCGACAACCAGACGACGAAGCTGCTGCTCTGCGCCTGGATCGTCGCCTTCTTTCCGATCCTGTCCAACACCACGCTTGGCCTCAATTCGGTCGACCGCAATCTGCGGGATCTGTTCAAGCTCAACGGCGCGACGCGCTGGCAGCAATTGCGTTATCTCAGGCTGCCGGCGGCAATGCCCTATTTCCTCGGTGGGCTGAAGATCGCCGGCGGCCTGTCGCTGATTGGCGCGGTGGTGGCGGAATTCGTTGCCGGCGCCACCGGACAGTCCTCGGGTCTCGCCTCGCGCATCATCGAGGCGGGATATCGGCTCAATGCACCGCGGCTGTTCGCGGCGCTGATCCTGATCTCGCTGACCGGCATTCTGATCTTCCTGGTGCTGTCGCTGATTTCGCATCTCATCCTCCGGCGCTGGCACGAGAGCGCGCTGAAGCAGGAGCGATAGGGTGCGTGACACGGTTGAGAACGGTGAGGGGCTGCTTGGGCCAGAGATACGGCGAACCGCTGTGCGGAGACATCGCGAACAGTTCTGCGCCGCCGCTAAGCTCGAAAGGAACGGCATGGATCCTAGGGTCTGCGCGTCCGCTTCGCTCCCGCTCCGCCCTAGGATGACGAAGGGAAAGGATGCCGCCAACAATCGCAAACGTTGGAGATACCCGGGTTCCCGCCAATCCCCA
>NZ_NWQG01000099.1:0-9570 GCF_002529485.1 Mesorhizobium sanjuanii | reverse complement strand
CGTTGGAGATACCCGGGTTCCCGCCAATCCCCAGCATTGGCGATTTGCATATGCCTCCCCGTCTTTCGTCATCCACGGGCGGAGCGGGAGCGAAGCGGACGCGCAGACCCGAGGATCCATGCCGTTACAGTCACCGAAGAATACGGCGGTGCAGAACTGTTCGCGATGTCTCCGTCCGCCTGTTCGCGTTGTCTCCGATCCAAACGACCGCTTGAGGGAATGGCGTTGCATAGGTCAGAGGGGGGTAAGTCTTGATACCAGCCTCTGGTTCTTACCGTCTCAGCAACGTCCGCCTTCACCGGTCGCTGACACCTGGTCTTGCGGCTGCTTTCGACCCTGACGGCTTCGCGCTCGCCGACATGTCCGTCGCCGACGGCAAGATCGTGAGCATCAGCGCGCATGGAACGTTGCCAAAGGCCGAGGCGATCGACCTCGGCGGCCGCATCGTCATGCCGTGTTTTGTCGACTGCCACACCCATATCGACAAGGGCCATATCTGGCCGCGAAAACCCAATCCCGACGGCACTTTCATGGGCGCATTGAATGCCACCGGCGCCGATCGTGCCGCGCGCTGGAGCGCCGAGGACGTTGCCCGGCGCATGGATTTTTCCCTGCGCTCAGCCTACGCGCATGGCACCAGGGCGTTGCGCACCCATCTCGACAGCGTGGCGCCGCAGGAGGAGATCTCCTGGCCGGTGTTCGAGACGATGCGGGAGACGTGGCGCGGCCGTATCGAGTTGCAGGCGGCCTGCCTGCTCGGCATCGAAGGCGTGCGCGACAGGAAATGGTTCGAAGGACTGGCCAAACGCGTGGCCGCGGCCAAAGGCGTGCTCGGCGTCGTCACCTACATGGTGCCAGACCTCGAGGAACTTCTTGATCAGGTGTTCGCTGAGGCGATCAAGCACGGGCTCGATCTCGACTTCCATGCCGACGAGACCGACGCCGTTGCCGCGATCTCGCTGAAGAAGATCGCCGAGGCGGCGCTGTGGAACGGTTTCGAGGGCAATATCCTCGTCGGCCATTGTTGTTCGCTGGCCCGCCAGCCGGATCTCGACGTGCTCGACACGCTGGACAAGGTGGCGAAGGCGGGTCTCGCGGTGGTGTCGTTGCCGATGTGCAATCTCTATCTGCAGGACCGGCGCGCTGACCAAACCACGCCGCGCTGGCGCGGCGTGACGCTGCTGCATGAGATGAAGGCGCGCGGCATCCCCGTTGCTGTTGCCTCCGATAATACGCGCGATCCGTTCTACGCCTACGGCGATCTCGACATGCTGGAAGTCTACCGCATGGCGACGCGCATCCTGCATTTCGACCATCCTGTCGGCGACTGGCCGATGGCGGTGACTTCGACACCGGCCAAGGTGATGCGCTTCGACAGCTTCGGCGCGCTTGCCGTTGGCGGCGCCGCCGATTTTGTCGTCTTCAAGGGGCGGAGCTGGACGGAATTGCTGTCGCGACCGGAATCTGATCGCATCGTGGTGCGTGACGGCCGCGCCATCGAGCGCCAATTGCCCGACTATGCCGAACTCGACGAACTGATGGTGGGATGATGGACATTTCGGCACTGAAGCGCGATCTCGACGGGCTGAAGATCGACGACCATCCAGCGATCGTCCAGCAGAAGAGCCGCGACTTCTACTGGTACAGTCCGGTGCTGAAGCAGCAGCTCGACCATGTCACCGGCGACCTGATCGTGACGCCCAAGAGCGAGGACGAGGTGATCCGCGTACTGGCGGCCTGCCACCGGCACGGCGTTCCGGTGACACCGCGTGGCAGCGGCACCGGCAATTACGGGCAGGCGATGCCGCTGTCCGGCGGCGTGGTGCTCAATCTGGCCGAGATGAACGCGGTCAAGGCGATAGCGCCCGGCCGCGTCGTGACCGGGCCGGGCGCGGTTCTGGCCGAGATCGACAGAGCGACGCGGGCGCATTCGGGCCAAGAGCTCAGGATGTCGCCATCGACCTACAACACGGCATCGATCGGCGGCTTCGTCGCCGGCGGCTCCGGCGGCATCGGCTCGATCCGCTGGGGCGGGCTGCGCGACCTCGGCAATGTCATCAGGCTGAGGACGGTGACGATGGAGGCAGAGCCGCGCGTCATGGAGCTTACCGGCGAGGACGTGCTGAAGGTGATGCACGCCTATGGCACCAACGGCATCATCACCGAGGTCGAGATGCCGCTGACATCAGCTTACGACTGGGTCGATGTCATTGTCGGCTTCGACGATTTCATGGATGCGGCGGGCTTCGGCAACGATCTTGCGGTTCAGGACGGCATTCTGGCGAAACTGATCACGCCGATCGCGGCGCCCATCCCCTACGATTATTTCAAGCGCCATCAGAAATTCTTCCGGCGTGAGCAGAGCATCGTCGTCCTGATGATTGCGCCGCATGCGATGGACGCTTTCCTCGCCTTCACTGCGCGCAGCAAGGGCGAGATCGTCTTCCGCTCCGACAAGGAGGCCGATTTGAAGGGCCTGCCGCCGGCCTATGAACTGACCTGGAACCACACGACATTGCGCGCCATCAGGGTCGATCCGACGATCACCTATCTGCAGGCCCGCTATCCCTCGCCGGATCATCTCGGCCACGTCAAGGCGATGATCGACCGCTTCGGCGACGAAGTGCCGTCGCATCTCGAATTCATCCGCTTCGACGGCGCGATTGGCGTTGCCGGCCTGCCGCTGGTCCGCTTCACCACGGCGGAGCGGCTCGACGAGATCATCCGCATCCACGAGGACAATGGCTGCTGGATATTCAACCCGCATCGCTACACGCTGGAAGAGGGCGGCATGAAGCAGACCGACGAGGTGCAGCTTGCCTTCAAGCGCGAGACCGATCCACAAGGGCTGCTCAACCCCGGCAAGATGATCGCCTGGGAGAACCCGGATTACGACTACCGTTCGGGCAAGTCATTCCTGTTCAAGGGCTTGCAGAAGGCGGACTGAGGGCACGCATGAACATCCTCGTCCTCTTCGCTCATCCGGTCGAGACCAGCTTCAATGCCGGCTTGCACAAGGTGATCGTCGAGCGGCTGACGGCGGCCGGCCATGCCGTCGACGACTGCGATCTCTATGCCGAGGATTTCGATCCCAGGCTGACGCGAGCCGAACGGCTGGGCTACCACGACCAGCGCGGGCCGGGCGATGCGGTGGCCACCTATGTCGAGCGCTTGCAAAGGGCTGAAGCATTGGTGCTGTCATTCCCCGTTTGGAATTACGGCTATCCGGCGATCCTGAAAGGCTTTTTCGACCGCGTCTTCCTGCCCGGCGTGTCGTTCAGGCTGGTCGACGGCAAGGTGAAGCCGACGCTGCACAACATAGGCAAGCTGGCCGCGGTCACCACCTATGGCGGCAGCCGGTTCCGCGCCATGCTGATGGGCGATCCGCCGCGCAAGGTGGTCAGCCGCATGCTGCGCGCCACCATCAAGCCCGGCGCCTCCGTATCCTATCTCGCTCATTATTCGATGAACCTGTCGACCAACGAGACCCGCAAGGCGTTCATGGCGAAGGTCGCCGCGAGCATGGCAGCGTTCTGATGCGGGTCCTGGTGGTTTACTGCCATCCGGTCCCGGAAAGCTTTTGCGCGGCGATCCGGGACTGTGCCATCGAAGTGCTGAAGGCGAGGGGCTGGGAAATACGGCTGCTCGACCTCTACGCGGACAAATTCGATCCGGTGATGGGCTGCGACGAGCGGCGCTCCTACAATGACGGTGCCCCACGGGACCCGGCGCTCAAGCCGTATATCGATGATCTGAACTGGGCTGAAGCGATCCTCTTCATCTATCCGACATGGTGGTACGGGCTGCCGGCGATGCTCAAGGGCTGGCTCGACCGGGTATGGGCAACGGACGTCGCTTTCGCCCTGCCGGCTGGCAAGGGGCGGATCAAGTCGCTGATGACGCATGTGACGAAGGTCGGCGTGATCACGACCTGCGGCGCACCGACCTGGTGGAGCGTCGTCGTCGGCCAGCCCGGCCGCAAGACTATCTTGCGCGGTATGCGGGCGCTGTGCGCCACACGCTGCAGGACGTTCTTCCTGGCGCACTATCTCATGGACGCGTCGACACCAAAGACGAGGGCGGCGTTTCTGGAGAAGGTGCGGAGGAAGCTGGAGCGGTTTTGAGTAACGGGAACTATCCTTCTCCCCTTGTGGACCCACAAGGGGAGAAGGGTAAGATGCGCTACATCCGCACCCGTTCCGCCTTCGGATCATACATCGGCTTGAGCGACACTTCGGCGGCGAAGCGTTCGCCGGCGATCTCGATCTCGTAGGACGAGGCCAGCACGTCCGCCTCGCTCTCGCCCTTGCACGGCACGTAGCCTAGGCCAATCGCCCCGCCAAGATGATGGCCGTAATTGCCCGAGGTGATCGGGCCGACGATCTTGCCGTCGCGCAGGATCGCCTCGTTGTGGAAGAGCAGCGGATCCGGGTCCTTCAGCCGGAACTGGACCAGCCCGCGTGACAGGCCGGCATCCTTTTTCCTCAATACCGCATCGCGACCGATGAAGTCGCCCTTGGCCGTTTTGACCGCAAAGCCGAGCCCTGCTTCCAGCACGTTGTCCTCGTCGGTGATGTCGTGGCCGAAATGGCGGAAGGCTTTTTCGATGCGGCAGGAATCCAGCGTGTGCAGGCCGCAAAGTTTCAGGCCGACTTCCGCGCCGGCCTCGGCGATCGCCTCGAAGACATGGGCTGCCTGGTCGGTCGAGAGATAAAGTTCCCAGCCGAGTTCGCCGACATAGGTGACGCGGTGGGCGCGGGCCAGCCCCATGCCGATCTCGATCTCCTGAAACGTCCCGAACGGATTGGTTTCGTTGGAGAAATCGTTGGGGCTCACCTTCCGGATCAATTTCCGCGCGTTCGGACCCATCAGGCAGAGCACGGCTTCCGCAGCGGTGACATCAGTGATGACAACAAATTCGTCCGCGACGTGCCTTCTGAGCCAGGCGAGATCGCGTTGCAGCGTGGCACCGGGCACGACGAGGAAATAGGCCGTTTCCGACAGGCGCGACACAGTAAGATCGCTCTCGATGCCACCGCGCTGGTTGAGCATCTGCGTGTAGACGATCTTGCCCGGCGTCACGTCCATGTCGTTGGCGCAGAGCCTTTGCAGGAAAGCACAGGCGTCACGGCCTTCGACACGGATCTTGCCGAACGAGGTCATGTCGAACAGGCCGACGCCGTTGCGGACCGCCAGATGCTCATCGCGCTGGTTGTCGAACCAGTTCTGCCGCTTCCAGGAATAGCGGTATTCGCGCTCCTGGCCTTCGCGGGCGAACCAGTTGGCGCGCTCCCAGCCGGCGACTTCGCCGAACACCGCGCCGCGCGCCTTCAGATGCTCGTGCAGCGGCGAGCGCCTGACATTTCGTGACGTCGCAAACTGCCGATAGGGAAAATGGTCGGCATAGAGCAGGCCGAGCGTTTCAGAGACACGCTCCCTGAGATAGCGGCGGTTCTTCTGGAACGGCTGGGCGCGGCGAATGTCGACCTCCCAGAGGTCGAAGGGCGCTTCGCCATCGTTGATCCATTGCGCCAGAGCCATGCCGGCGCCGCCGGAAGAGACGATGCCGATCGAGTTGTAGCCGGTCGCCATCCAGTAGCCGGAAAGTTCCGGCGCCTCGCCGAGATAGTAGCGATCGTCAGGCGTGAAGCTTTCGGGGCCGTTGAAGAAGGTATGGATGCCGGCAGTCGCCAGCATCGGCATGCGGTTGACGCCCATTTCGAGGATCGGCTCGAAATGCTCCATGTCCTCGGGCAATTGATCGAAGCAGAAATCCTCAGCTATGCCCTCCATGCCCCACGGCTTGGCCACCGGCTCGAAGGCGCCGAGCATCATCTTGCCGGCATCCTCCTTGTAGTAGGCGCACTCGTCCGGCACGCGCAGCACCGGCAGGCGGGTCAGCCCGGGGATCGGCTCGGTGACGAGGTAAAAATGCTCGCAGGCATGCAGCGGAATGGTGACGCCGTTCTGGGCACCGAGTTCACGCGCCCACATGCCGGCGCAGTTGACGACGATGTCGGCCTCGATCGTGCCTTGCTCGTCGCCTTGCGCCCAGGAAACGCCGGTGACGCGGCCGGCTTTGGTGTGAACCTTGGTGACCTTCACGTTCTCGACGATGGTGGCGCCGCGCTGGCGTGCACCCTTGGCCAACGCCATGGCGATGTTAGCCGGGTCACACTGGCCGTCGAGCGGCAAATGCACCGCGCCGACCACATCGGAAACGTTGAGATGTGGGTACATCTCCTTGACTTCATTGGGTGAAATCTCGCGCACATCGACGTCGAAGGCGCGGGCGAGAGACGCCTGCCGGTAGATTTCGTGCTTGCGTTCCTCGGTCAGCGCCACGGTGATCGAGCCGACCTGGCGCATGCCGGTGCCGACCTCGGTTTCGGCTTCCAGCTTGACGTAGAGATCGGCCGAGTATTTCGCCAGCCGCGTCATGTTCTGCGAGCCGCGCAACTGGCCGATCAGGCCAGCGGCATGCCATGTCGTGCCCGAGGTGAGTTGCTTGCGTTCGAGAAGAACGATGTCGGTCCAGCCGAGCTTGGCCAGATGATAGGCGACCGAGCAGCCGGAAACACCGCCGCCGATGATGACTGCCCTCGCTTTGGTAGGGATCGTCTTGGCGGTCATGCAGCCTCGCGGCGATAGCTGGAAGCGAAGCGGCGCAGGCGATTGGCCGCTTCCTGCAACACGGGCTCGGGCTGGCAAAGGCTGACGCGGATGTGGCCGGCGGCCGCCTCGCCGAAGCTGGAGCCCGGCATGACGCCGACCTTCTCCTTGTCGAGCAAGGCCCAGGCGAATTTCTCGTCGTCGGGCTCGATGGCGGATATGTCGAGCATGGCAAACATGCCGCCTTCTGAACCGCGTACGGTGACGTCGTTCATGCCGTGCACGGCGTCGAGGAACAATGCGCGCCGCGCGGCATAGCGCTCGGCAATCTCCTTGACGCCGTAACCGTTTTCCAAGGCCTCGGCGCAGGCGAGGCTGATGAAGGCCGGCAGGCCGTAGGTGGTCACCAGATTGAGATTGATCAGCAGCGAGATCATCGTTTCGGGACCGGTCAGCCAGCCCATGCGCCAGCCGGTCATGCCGTGGCTCTTGGACATCGAATTGATGACCAGCGTGCGCTCGGCCATGCCGGGCAAGCTGCGGGGCGAGATATGCTCGCCGCCACCCAGCGTCCAGTAGACCTCGTCCGACAGCAGCCACAGGTCATGCTCGCGGCAGATCTGCGCCAGCTCTTCGAGATGCTGACGCGAATAGACGGCGCCGGTCGGATTGTTGGGCGTGTTGATGAGGATGGCGCGCGTGTTTGGCCGAAGTGCCGCGCGGATCATGTCCGCGTGGGGTTGGAAGCCATCCTCTGCGGGCGTCTCGACCACGGTGAATTCCACACCCGCGGCACTGAACGTATTTGGATACGTCGCGTAATAGGGCGCGACCACGATGGCGTGGTCGCCCTGGTCGAGGACGGCCTGCACGGCAGCGTAGAGCGCTGCCTGTCCGCCCTGCGTGGCGATGACTTGGTCGGGGCTGGTCGCAACGCCGGTGCAGGCGGCCGAGGCCGCCGCCATGGCCTTGCGCAAGCGCGGCAGGCCGGGAAGCGGTGTGTAGTGGTGATTGCTGCCGCGAACCGCCGTCACGCAGGCTTCGATCGTCTGGCTCGGCGTATCGAAATCATGGTCGCCGATCGACAGCATGATGATGTCCTCGCCGGCCTCCTTGCGTGCCCAGGCGGCGGAATGAACCTCCCAGCCATCCTTGCCCGAAGGCACGATGCCGGAAATGCGCGATGATGGTCTGGGCATGATCAAACTCCCGAGATTTCGTAGCCGGCCCGTTCGAGCCGGTCGCGCAGGGTGGTGATGTGGACCGGGCCGACTTCACAGCAACCACCGACGATGCCGGCGCCGGCTTCGACCCAGCCGACGGCCTGGTCGGCATAGGCCTCCGGATCAAGGTCGTGGCGGGCGTGCAGGACATGGACGGTGCCGCCATGCTTGAGCGCTTCGATCGATGTGAAGCCATTGGCATAGGCGCCAACCTGGCCGCCGAGACCGATCAGTTCGGGTAGTGCCGCGGTGATCGCTTCGGGCCGGCAGCAATTGATCAGCCTGGCTGTGACCGGCAGGTCGTCGAGCGCGCTCGCCGCTGCCGCTATAGGCTCGCCGCTGCGCAGGCGCGGCGTGCCGTGATCGGCAAGCGTCCACGACACCCATATCGGCTTACCGCTTTCCGAGGCTGCGGTGACGGCAGCGCGTGCTTCCTCGGCCGAGGCCATGGTCTCGCACAGGAACAGATCGACGCCATCAGCCTGTTCGGCGACGATGCGGCGATAGGTGTCGAGCGTCTCCTGGAAGGAAATCGTCAGCGCCGGTGCATAGCTGCCGAACAGGGGCGACAGGCAGCCGGCGATGGCCACGTCACCGGCATCGTCGCGAGCCTGCTTCGCCAGTTCGATACCTCGCTTCTGCAATGGCTTGAACAACTCCTCCGCGCCCTCACGCGCCAGCCGCTCAGGCGTCGCGGAATAGGTGTTGATGGTGATGACGCGAGCGCCGGCCCGGATGAATTCCGCATGCAGGTCGCGCACCAGATCGGGCTCGTCGATCAACACCCTGGCCGACCATAGTGGCGTCGGCTCGGATTTGCTACGGCGGACCAGTTCCTGGCCCATGCCGCCGTCGGTGAGGATGACGAACTTCATGCGCGCAATCTTTCGTTCTTTGGATCCCACAGCGGCTCGTCGTTCTGAACGACCGCTTTGAAGCGATCGCCGAAGATCTCGACCTCGACCGCGGTGCCGGGTTCGGCCAGGTCGGCGCGCAGCATGCCGAGCGCGATCGACTTGTCGATGCGGTTGCCCCAGCCGCCGGATGTCGTTTCGCCGACGATCTTGCCGTCATGCCAGAGCGTCGACATGTAGGGCGCGTCGCAGTCGCCGGGGTTTTCGACGACCAGCGTGACGAAGCGCTTCTTCACGCCCTGCTGCTTTTCGTTGAGCAGCGCCGCCTTGCCGCGGAATTCGGGCTTGTCCCATTTGACGAAGCGCTCCAGCCCGCCTTGCAGGATCGAGTAATCGGTCGACAGGTCGCCCTTCCAGGCACGGTAGCCTTTTTCGAGCCGCATAGAATCCAGCGCGTACATGCCGAACGGCTTTAGGCCGTGCTTCTGGCCGGCGGCCCAGACGGCGTCGAAGACGGCGGCGGTGTCGCCGACCTTGGTGTGGATTTCCCAGCCAAGCTCGCCAGCGAAGGAGACGCGCACCAGCTTGGCCCAGCGGCCGGCGATGCTGGTTTCCTGGTGCGTCAGCCAGGGCAGGGCGAGGTCGGCGGCACAAATATCCGCGAGAATTTTTCGCGAATTGGGGCCGGCGAGGATCTGTGTCGAATATTCTTCGGTCCGGTCGATCAGCTTGAACGGCGCATCCCCAGGCATGCGCGATTTCAGCCATTCGAAATCGTGCCATTGCGCCACCGCAGCGGTGATCAGTGTCATCAGGTCCTCGCCATGGCGCACGACGGACATTTCGGTGACGATGCGGCCCTTATCGTCGGAGAAGTAGAC
>NZ_NWQG01000098.1:0-62749 GCF_002529485.1 Mesorhizobium sanjuanii | reverse complement strand
GCATAGCGCTTGCGGCCGCAGTCGCCGAGTTCACCGAAATTGCAGTCGATGGAGATCTGCGTCTCCTTGCCTTCCTCGGAGCGGGCGAGGATATCGAACGTCGCATGCTTGCCGGCGAGCTTGTCCAGCACGCCTTGCCCGACGTCGAAACTGATCGCCGAGCCGGAAGCGCCCGAACGGATGCGCAGGAAGGAACCGCTGTCGTCCTGCATGACTTCGGCCTTGGCATCCGAGGGCGCACTGACGAGCGTGGGGTCGCTCGGCGAAAACACGTTGATCCAGTCGCGCGCCTGATCGGCCTCGCCGGGCTTTTGCGGCGAGGCCGTGTCTGCCGGCGGCGCGAAATCGTCATCGCCCACCGTCGGCGGCTCTTGCGGCGGCGCCGTATCGAGTTCGGCCGGCGTCTTGAAGACGCCGGTCTGCGCGGCGAAATACAGGCCGATGCCGGCTGCCGCGAGCAGCGTCACGCCAAGAAATATACCCGTCAGCGGCAAGCGGCGCCCCACCACCCGCCTTTCGTCGCGGTCGGGCGTCACCTCGGCCTCGTCGGTTCCGGTCGGTGCGGGGGCCGACATGTCGATCTCCGGCACGCCGGGAAAAACCGCTTCGGGCATGATATCGGGAACGACCGGCAGCACGCGCGACCTGGGTTCGTCGGATGGAGGAGGCTCTACCGGCCCGTCGACAACGATGTCGGGCGACGGCGCTGGCTCGGCAGCTTCGACCGCAGGGTCGCCATTCGCCGGAAGCTCGACCGCGGGCGCTGCCGCAGCGTTGTCCTCCGGCACTGCTGCCGCAGCGTTGTCCCCCGGCACTACCGCGGCGTTGTCCGCCGGCGCGGCAAAGTCGGGTACGGCGGGCAGGAATTCGGATTCGATTTCGGCGATCTTGGCCTGCACCGCCTTGCGGCGCTTGATGGCGACCTCCACCGTCACGTTCGGATTGGCCTGGAGGGCCCGGTCAAGTGCCGCGAAGGCCGACCGATAGACCCTCTCGCGAAACGCGCGGTCCTCGGCGTTGCCTTTTTCGAAAGCATTCCGGATCGCTTTTTCGATGGCGTCCAAGCCGGATCCCTCTGCACGTTCGCTCACATTGTCATGATCGTTAGCCGCAGGCGACCAATCAATCAACGGGCGAGCACCCGCATTCTGCCTTGCCGATACCCTCAAAGCCCATTTCGGCGGCTTTTCGGTAAAGAAATCAACATTTCCCGCCGATTTTTCCGCCGCACCGGCAAACAACCTGCTGGTGTGGCATCGTGCGGGCAATGACGGTTCGGCGGCGCGCGCTTCATTTCGGCCAAATATGGGATCGACACGAATTGCCAAGTCGCATCTTGAATTCGCGGCAGGTTGCGTCTATCACCCAGCGCATCTTGGATGCCTCGGGCTTCCCGGGCCGCTTTAGCTCAGTTGGTAGAGCACATCATTCGTAATGATGGGGTCGCGTGTTCGAGTCACGCAAGCGGCACCAGTTGTTTCCGTCTATTTTCCCCTGCAATCCCGGTCCACTTGGCGACAGGAACGCCCGCGCCGTTTCCGACGCGGGTGCTTTTCGAACCCGTCAGCGCCTACCGGGCCCAATAGCCGGGGTGCCAGCGATGATGAAACCAGACGCCGGAGTGCCAGCGGTGGATCGGTCGGAACCGCCGGTTTGGCACGCAATTGCCCCAATTGTTGACGTGCCAGCCGGGGCCGCATCGCCAGCCAACCGTTTCGACGGGGATCTGGGCCGCGCCTGGCCTTGCCATCGGCATGGCTTGCGAACCGGCGCTCGACAACATCAGGGTGCCCGCCGCAAGGGCGATGGGCAGAATGTGTTTGGTGAGCATGACTGTATTCTCCATGGTTCACACCCCTGGGGAATAAATACCACCCGATCGGCTGAACGCCGGATGACATCGCAATCAAAAGTTCGTTGGCCCTTGATCAGCCGGCAGCAGTTGAGTGGCTCGACGGCCAGCGCATGGTCTTCCCGGACGTGGCCGAGCGCCAGCGCAAGAGCGGGGGCTTCCCTCGAACGGACGAAGACAAGCCCGGATTTAAGCGTAGTTTCCTACGTTCGCTTCCCAAGTAGCATTGCGGATCGGAAGCTCTGTACGAAGTTCAAGCATTTGTATGCAACGGAATGGTCAACCTTGGGCGGGAGGCAATCCGGAGGCAGAGAATGTTAATTTCAGCAACGGCACCTGTTGTCCAATTAGCAACAAAGCTCAATAGAAAGATCCAGCAAGCAACACACGTCCTGAGAGCAGAAGGGTTTGGTCGATTTCTCCAATTGTCAGCCTGGTCGTTGAGCGAACCACTTAGGTCGGTGTGGCTCCGCCGCCGTGTTGCGGCCGATGCCACGCAGGCATCGTCCAAGCTCAAGGCGGCAGAGCGAAATCGCGGATTGTTTATCGATTGTGGTTCAAACGTCGGCCAGGGTTACAAATACTTTTCTCGGTACTACACACCCGACCGCTTCGACTACGTTCTGGTCGAACCCAACAGGAATTGCCTGCCGCACCTTGATGCCTTGCGTTCGGAAAATGCGACTATGGAGATCATCGTCAAGGCGGCAAGCGTCAAAGATGGCTTTGCCGAACTATTTGGTCCCCCTCCGGAGCGGTCGGGGCCTACACATCAAGGTTGCTCGATCGTCTATGGCCACAACGAGAGCCTGTATCAATCGCTACGATTTACTCCGGACCTCGTCGAAACGTTTTCGCTGTCACAGATGATCCGAGCGAAGCGTGAACTGTACGACGTGGTCGTTCTCAAGCTCGATGTCGAAGGGGCGGAGTATGAGATCCTTGACGACATGATCCAGTCTGGAAGCCATCGCGATCTCTATGCCGCATATGTGGAATTCCACTCTCTCAAATTGCGGACTTTCGAGAGACGAAAGAAACGCGTCGCAGAATTCCAAATCAGGGATGCATTCCTCAAGGCGGGCACGCGCTTCCGCGAATGGATATAACGTCTATGATTGGAAGGACGGGCAAGCCACTCATCTCGATATGACAGGTTTGCCCGAAGCCCTGAGCGGTTCGCTGCCGAACCGGAGCGTTTCAATTTTCCAGATGCGGGCCCAACGACGCCACGGTCTTCAGCGCACCATCGAGCATGTCGCCCTTCTCGTCCTTGAGCGCCGCTTCGCGCAGGCGCCTGATCCAGTCGGCGGCATCGTCCCGGCCCTTGACCAGATCGAGCGCCGAGAGCACGCGATCGAACTTGGATTGCGCGCGGGCATGGGTGTCGCTGTAACCCTTGATCAGCCGGCGGCAGTTGAGGATCTCGACGGCCAGAGCGTAATCTTGCCGGACATGGCCAAGCGCCAGATCATACCAGCGCTCCAGATGCGCGGTCTCGACCTTGTGGCGCAGCAGGCGACGACGCCAGCGGCGCAGGCCACCGATGAACCAGAGCGCGGCAAAGCCGGCAAAACTGTCGGTGCGGATGTGGCGGCCGCGATTGATGCGGCGGTCGAGAAAGGCGGCGAGCTTCGGCCGGTTCTCGATGTAGCTGCCAAGGCCTGCCGGCAGGGTACCACAGAATTCCTCGATGCGCGGATGGAAATATTCGGTCACCTGCAGGACCGTACCGTCCTTGACGCCGACCTCGCGGCGCACCCGTCTGTCGCGGGTCGAGCGGGTCTTGAGATCGGCGACGCGGATCATGTCGTCGTAGCACATGGCGTTGGCCAGATGCTTTGCCGCTGATATCGACAGCGCGTAGGCATGGTCGGTCCCGTAGCTATCGGCATTGTCCACAGCGATAGCCTTGTCGAGCCGCTCGAGATATTCCCCGCCATAGGCGATATCCTGATAGTCGACGATTTTTTTCAGGCCAAGCATCGCCATGTCGCGAACAGCAGCCGGCAAAGCATCGATGCGGGCGGCCAATTGCTGCCAGCCCTGCAAGAGGTTTTCCGGCCCGCTCACCTTCGCCTTCATGCCAGAACCGGTTTCGGTAGCCGCCGGCTTCTCCACCGTTTCCGAAGAGGCAGCGCCAGCAATGGCACGCGCGCGGTCAAAGGAAGCGCCGAAGGCCGCGAGGCTAGCCTTGACGCCACGGCCGCCGGCACTGATCGCCTGCTCGTAGCTTTCGCGGGTGAAGGGCAGCGCGCCGGAGCCGGCGAGCGCGCCGAGCAGGCTGGCCGAGATCATCGTGCCATTGTCGGCGGCGATCTTCTCCATGTCAAAGGCGATAAAATGTTTGGCGGCTGCTTCGGCAGTTGCCTGCACCTTGGCGGACGAGGCGCGGCCGTCGCCGGGTTCGATCTTTTCCGACACGGCGGCGATGCGGTGCGAGGAAGTGATCAGCGTGGTGCGTTCGGGCGTGACGAAGCCCCTGATGATGGCGCGGCCGGCTTCCATCAGCTCGGCGGCGATCAATATGTCGACATCACCCTGCGACGGGGACAGCGCAAAGACCGGCAGCCGGCCGGTGTCTCTGGCCATCTCGACATAGTAGATGGTGGCGCCGGTGCGCTGGGCGACGCCGGCGACCGAGGTCGACTGCGCGACATAACCGTTGCGCTCGGCGACATCGGTGATCCAGTCAGCCAGAACGCCGCCGCCCTGGCCGCCGACCGCCAGCACGGCAAGCTTGATGACGGGCTCGTCCGAAGCGTCGGCCCCAGGGCGAGATGATGGGACGGCGTCAAGCATCGGCGAAGGTCAGGCGCCGGCTTTCGCGCCGCCGCTGCAGCATGCCGATCGTTGAACGACGTGCGCTTTCGAGAAAGCGATCCCAGCGGCTTGGGTTGTGGACAACGTCGGCGCGATAGAAGGACGGGCAGAGCACGGCCGCATCGGCGACCTCGCCGCAATTGCCGCAGCCGACGCAGCTCTGGTCGATATGCGCCACCGGATCGTCACGCAGCGGATCGTCAAGCGATTTCACCGATAGCGACGGGCAGCCGGAAAGCCGCATGCAGGCATGGTCGCCGGTGCAGATGTCCTCGTCGACGCCGAATTTCGGCTTCACTATCCGCTCGCCGCCCTTGATCGCCTTGTCGACCAGCGGCTTTTCACGCCGCTGCCGGTTGAGCATGCATTCGGACGAGGCGACGATAACTTTTGGCCCCTTCTCGTCGGTCGTCAGCGCCTCGCGCAGCGTGTCCTGCATCTTGTCGACATCATAGGTGCGGTCGATGTGGCGCAACCATTTGACGCCCATGCCTTTCACCGCCTCGGTGATCGGATGCTTGGTCGACTTGGTTTTGTTGCCGGCGCGGGACGAGAGAATATCCTGTCCCCCCGTCGCAGCCGAATAAAAATTGTCGACGATGACGATGACGCCGTCATTCTTGTTGAACACCGCATTGCCGATCGAGGAAGTCAGGCCGTTGTGCCAGAAGCCGCCATCGCCGACGAAGGAGATCGAGCGGCGCTTGGCGTCAGGCGAATTGAAGGCCGAGGCCGAGGCCGGCCCCAGCCCATAGCCCATGGTGGTGGCGCCGAGCTCGAAGGGCGGCATGATCGAGAACAGATGGCAGCCGATGTCGGAAGCGATGTGATGCTTTCCAAGCTCCTGCTCGACCAGTTTTGTCGCGGCGAAGATCGGCCGCTCCGGGCAACCGATGCAGAAGCCGGGCGGACGGCCCGGAACGACGTTGATCAGGTCGGCGGTGTCGACGCCCTCGCCTGACTTGTTCGGCGCCCGTACCTCGCCCGGCAGCAGATACGGGGCTTCAGTGCGCAGGAAGGAGCCGATGCCGTCGAGCATGACCTGGCCGGTGTATTCGCCGGCCATCGGCAGGTGCTCCTTGCCGACGAGCCTGGTGCCGCGTCCGGCCTTGTGCAGCATCGCGGCAAAGGCCTGCTCGATATAGTTGGGCTGGCCTTCCTCGACGACGAGCACGGCGTCCTTGCCCTCGCAGAAGGACAGGAACTCGTCGTCGATCAGGGGATAGACCGCATTGAGCACATAAAGCGGCACGTCAGTGTCGCCATAGGTGTCGGCGAGGCAGAGACGCTGCAGGGCGCGGATGACCGCATTATACATGCCGCCCTGCATGACGATGCCGACCGAGCCATGATCCGAGCCGAAGAATTCGTTGATCTTGCGGCTCTTGATGAAATCCACCGCCGCCGGCCAGCGCTTCTGCACCTTCTCCTTCTCATGCAGGAAGGAGGCGGGCGGCAGCACGATGCGGCCAGTGTCGCGGCGCGGCGCGTCCAGCGCATCGGCTACCGACATTGGCGGCCGCCTGTTGTCCTTGGCGATGAAATGGCCGTGCACATGGCAGCAGCGGATGCGGACCTGCAACATGACTGGCGTGTTGGAGGCCTCGGAGAGCTCAAAACCGTCCTCCACCGCCTTGACGATCGACGGCAGATTGGGGCGCGGATCAAGCAGCCAGACCTGGCTCTTCATGGCGAAGGCATGGCTGCGCTCCTGCATGATCGAGGAGCCCTCGCCATAATCCTCGCCGACGATGATCAGCGCGCCGCCGGTGACACCGCCCGACGCCAGATTGGCCAGCGCATCGGAGGCGACATTGGTGCCGACCGTCGACTTGAAGGTGGCCGCACCACGGATCGGATAATGCACCGAGGCGGCCAGCATCGCCGTGGCGGTGGCTTCCGAGGCGCTGGCCTCGAAATGGACGCCGAGCTCGCCAAGGATATCCTGCGCGTCAGCCAGCACGTCCATCAGGTGGCTGATCGGCGCGCCCTGGTAGCCGCCGACATAGCCGACGCCGCATTGCAGCAGCGCCTTGGTAATGGCGAGGATGCCTTCGCCGGCAAACTCCTCGCCGGCGCCGAGCCGGAGTTTTTCGACTTCCTTGGCAAAAGACCGTTCGGCCATGGTGGCCTCCTTCCGTTGCCGCCCGGCAGGGCGGCGCGTACTTCAACTCAAATCTCGTGCTTTCGAATGTTTGTCAGCATCTTCAGCAGCGTGGCGATAAGGGCGGCGTATTCGGCATCGTCGATGCCATCGAACATCGCCTCGAACGCGTCATGCATGGCCGGCCAGGCGCGGGTGAACTCGGCGCGGCCATCGTCGGTCAGGAATACATGGCGAATGCGGCTGTCGGTGACGCCCTGCTCGCGGCGCACAAGGCCTTGCCCTTCCAGGGTGTCGAGCGTGCGGCTCAAGGTCGACTGCTCGATCACCGTATAGACCGAGAGGTCGTTGACGGTAACACCGTCGGTGACCGACAGCACGGCCAACGTGCGAACCTGCGGAATGGTCAGGCCCTGCTTGCGGAAATCGTCGCGCAGGGTGGCGTTGTAGCGGCCCATGATGCGGTTCATCAGATAGGGCGCGAATTGCTGCAGGCCGATCTGGCCGAGGGTCGAGATGCGCTGGCGTTTTTCGGGAACGCTCTGCTCCATCACAGCCTCCCCGCCAGCAGGAAGCCGGAGCCGCCGCCAAGCCCGGCGCCGGGATGGGTCGAGGCGCCGATATGGTAGAGGCCCTTGATGCCGGTGTCGTGATTGCGGCTCGCCTTGAACGGACGCCACAGAAACGACTGGTCGATGGTCGAGGAGCCGCCATAGGGATCGCCGCCGACCAGGTTGATGTTCATGGCTTCGAGATCGGCCGGCGAATAAGCGCGGCGCGCGATCACGCTGTCCTTGAAGCCATCGATATGGTTGCCGAGTATCGCTTCGACGCGATCGGCATAGGCCTCGCGCAGCTTCTCGGTCCATTGCCCGTCGGCCGGTGCCTCAAGTTTGCCGGCGGCATCGCCCTTGATGTGGCGTGGCGCCTCGGGCAGTTGCAGCCACAGAATCGCCTTGCCGTTGGGACAGCGCGACGGGTCGAGCGCATGCGGCTGGCCGACGCAGATGGTCGGCACCTCCGGCAACAGGCCGCGCACCGCCTCGTTGCAGGCCTTGGACACACCGTCGAGTCCCGGCGTCAGATGCAGCAGCGCGACATTACCCAGGCCGTTGCCGCGCCATGCGGGCGGCCGGTCCAGCGCATAGTGGATCTGGAAATTGCCCTTGCCGTAGCGGTATTTCCGGGTCGCCTCGACGGCAGCCGCCGGCGCGTCCTTGCCTAACAGCCGGCCGTAAAGCTGTGTCGGCGTGACCGAGCAGATGATGCTTTTTTTTGCCGTGACGATTTCGCCTGACGCAAGTCGCACGCCCGTGGCCCGGCCTTCACTCTGGACAATGGAGGCAACGTCGCCTTCAGTCCGGATCACGCCGCCGCGCTCCTTGATCAGTGCTTCGAAGGCAGAAAGCAGATTCCTGGCGCCGCCCTTGACGATCGGCGCGCCGGCAGCTTCCAGCGCGAAGGCGATAACCTTGGCGATCTGGCTGGAGAAGGCATCCTCCGGCCCGAGGCCGGCGTGCAGCACCCAGGGCGCCCAAAGCGCACGGACGGTTTCGGATTGGTAGCTGTTTTCAAGCCAGCCCCGCGCTGGCGCCAACGCGTCGCCGAGGAAGGCGGCGAGATTGCGCGGACCACGCCGCCAGGCCTCGCCTGCCATGAGCCTGGTTGTCGGATAGGACCATAGGCTGCCGCCGAGCAGGCCGAACAGCAGGCCGGCATTGCGTTCTATCTCGCTTACATCGTTTGCGTGCCTATCGCCATCACCGGACGCAATCTCATTGAGCGCGGCGACATTGGCGGCACGGTCGGTGCTAAGCACAGCATGGCTGCCATCTGGCCTGAGCACACCAGTAGGCGTGGCGGTGTGGCAGAACTCCAGCCCGTGGCGCGCCAGATCCTTGCCAAGTGCGGCAAAGGCCGGCGAGGTGATGAACAGGACAAAGGTCGTCGCCATCACATCATGGACGAAGCCCGGCGCGGTGATTTCCTCGGTGCGCATGCAGCCGCCAATGCGGTCGTTGCGCTCAAGCACCAGCACCTTCGCGCCCTTGCCGCCCAGCATCGCCGCGCAGACCAGCGCGTTGATGCCGCTGCCGACGATGATGTGATCGGGGGCGGTCATGGAGGGGTGCTCCTCGTCCCCGGAAGCTGAGATTCAATCGCGCGCGGTTGCGTTCCTTCGCGCCCCCCTCTGTCCTGCCGGACATCTCCCCCACGAGGGGGGAGATTGGCAGTTTCGGCGCCCGGCTCATTCCTGCGACGTTGGAGATTGGCGAAGGCGGCAGTGACGTCCGATCTCCCCCCTCGTGGGGGAGATGTCCGGCAGGACAGAGGGGGGCGCCGTAGAGCGCCGGCGTTGCAAGGCTGCCGCTCCCAATCCATCACTACAGCGTTGCCTGCGAGCATGATCTTCTCCCGAAGACCGCCAACTGCCCTATTTCCCTGGCACCAGCGCCAGCGCGCGGATCGGGCTGCCGGTGCCGTGCTCGATCTTGAGCGGCGCGGCGATCAGGATCGCGCCCTTGGGCGGCAGCCGGTCGAGATTGCAGAGGCTGGCCAGACCATAGCGGTTGGCCTTGTGCATCAAGGTGTGCGCCGGGAATGGCGGCTCCATGCCTCCGGCCTTGCCGGCATCGGTGCCGATCGTCTCGCTGCCCCAGCCCTTGATGTCCTTGCTGATCAGGAACTGGATGGCTTCCGCCGTCGGGCCGGGCGTGTGCGGGCCTGTCTCGTTGGCATTGAGGAATTCGGCTTCCGAGCCGTTGCGCTTGTACCAGTCGGTGCGCATCACCACCCATTCGCCGGCGTTGATCGCGCCATGCTTGGCTTCCCACGTCTTGATGTGATCGACGGTGAGCAGGAAATCGTGGTCGGCGGCGGCTTCCCCGGAGCAGTCGATGACATTGACCGGGCCGACGAAATTCTGCGCCGGAATGGTGTCGGTGGCGCCGTCGGGATAGTCCTTGCCGGTGATCCAGTGCTGCGGCGCGTCGAAATGCGTGCCCGAATGCTCGCCGAGCTTCAGCCAGTTCCAGGCCCACCACGGGCCGTTCTTGTCATAGCGGGAGATCGAGTGGATCTCGACCTTCGGCGTGTCGACGGCCAGCTCCGGCGGCAGCTTGATCAGCGGCGTGTCCGGCCCGAGCGGCGCCGACAGGTCGACAACCTGGATGGCGCCGGAAAGCAGCTGGCCGGCGACCTCGCCGAGGAGTTTTTGCGTGTCCATGGTCTCTGTTCCCTCTTTGTCGAAGATGCTGAAGGCTCGTTGCGGCCCTTAATATCCTACTAGACGAAAACATATGCATCTGCAATTATCTTTAAGCATAAAGGAAATGGGTTGGGTGGGCGTGAGCGAGTTTGACGCCATATTCGTCGGGGCGGGCCATAACAGTCTGGCTTGCGCCGCGCATCTGGCGCTCAAGGGTTGGAAAACGGGAGTTTTCGAGCGCAGCGAAACGATCGGCGGCGCCGTCCAGACCCGTGAATTCACGCTGCCCGGCTTCCGGCACGATTTCGGCGCGATGAATCTGAGCTTGTTCGCCGGCTCGGCCTTCCACCGGAAATATGCAAATGAATTGAAAAGCCACGGGCTGGAATTCTCACCAGTGGCCGATTGCTTTGCCAGCGCCTTTCCGGACGGGAAATGGTTCGGTGTCAGCAATGATCTTGACAAGACCGCCTCGCGTTTGGCGGCGTTTTCCGCGGCCGACGCCGCCACATGGCGCCGGTTGGTCGCGGGGTTCATGCCCGAGGCCGAGCATCTGTTCAGGCTGCTGGCTTCGCCGATGAGCGGCCGCGCTCTCGCCGGCACTGCGTGGAACCTGTGGCGCAAGAAGGGCATGTCCGGCGCTCTCGATACCGGCCGTCTGCTGCTGTCCTCGCCACGCGCCTGGCTTGAGGAGACCTTCGAGACGCCGCATGTCAGGACGACGCTCGCCGCCTGGGGCATGCATCTCGACTTCGCCCCCGATATCGCTGGCGGCGCCGTGTTCCCCTATCTGGAATCGATGGCCAACCAGTGCTTCGGCATGGTGCTCGGCAAGGGTGGCGCCGACACCATGATCCGCGCGCTCTCGGGCATGGTCACGGCAGCCGGCGGCAAGATCGTCACAAGCGCCGAGGTGGCCGAGATCACTGTTGCCGCCGGCAAGGCGACCGGCGTACGGCTTGCGTCAGGCGACTTCCATATCGCCAGCAAGGCAGTCATCGCCGGCGTTGCACCAGGGGCGCTGCCAGGCCGGCTTTTGCCCGATGGTTCCGGCGATGGCGGCTTTGACGCAGCGATGAAAAAATTCCGCCACGCGCCGGGCACGATGATGATCCACCTGGCGCTGGACGATTTGCCGGACTGGCGCGCCGGGACTGAGCTTCGGCAATTCGCCTATGTGCATCTGTCGCCATCGCTCGACGCGATGTCGCGCACCTATCAGCAGGCGATGGCGGGCATGTTGCCGGATGAGCCGGTGCTGGTCGTCGGCCAGCCGACCGCGATCGATCCATCACGGGCGCCTGGAGGCAAGCATGTGCTGTGGGTGCAGGTGCGCATGCTGCCGGCCGAAATATCGGGCGATGCGGCTGGCCAGATCGCCCCGGGACAGTGGGATTTAGTCAAGGAGCAATATGCCGAGCGCGTGCTCGACATCATCGAGCGCTACGCGCCCGACCTGCGCCAGAAGATCCTCGGCCGCGCCGTGTTCTCGCCGCTCGACCTCGAGCGGGAAAATCCCAACCTCGTCGGCGGCGACCAGGTCTGCGGCAGCCACCATCTGGCGCAGAATTTTTTGTTTCGCCCGGCACGTGGTTACGCCGGCTGGAAAACGCCGGTCGCCAAGCTGCATCTCACGGGCGCGGCGACTTGGCCGGGCGCCGGCACCGGTGCGGCCTCGGGCTACATGCTCGCGCAACAACTTGGCGGGAGGTAGAAACAGGATTCTTCCGGGTGAAGGAAACTTCTGGTGTGAAGGGGGGCGAGGCGCGGTCGCCCAAGGAGCCTGAACCCACTGACCAGTCACAGACGCCGCGCAAAGAAAATACAACCAACAGGGGAACGACCATGACAATCAACAGACGTGAATTGCTCGGATACAGTGCCGCAGCGCTTGGTGCGGCCGCCATCGGCCTGCCGCAGATCGCCAAGGCGGCGGGGGAACTGACCATCGCCTACAATGTCAACCTGCCATCCTGGGACCCGACCACGGGGCCTTCGGCGGTCAACCCGACCATTCAGGGTCTCTACCAGTCGGTGTTCGACCAGTTCATCCCGCAAAAGCCGGACCTGTCCTTCGCACCCGGCCTGCTTACAGAATGGGGCTGGAACGAGGACCGCACCAAGATCATGATGACGGTGCGCGAGGGCGTGACCTGGCATGACGGCTCGCCCTTCACGGCCGAGGACGTGGTGTGGTCGCTGCAGCGGGCCGGCGACGAAAAGACCGGAAACCCCATCCAGTTCGTCTGGAAGAACGTCAACAACTTCAAGATCGACGGCAACAAGATCACCGGCGACGTGGTGCAGTTCGACCCGGTCTATTTCAAGTGGATGTCGTTCCTGACCGGCTACATCATGCCGAAGGCCTATTACGAGAAGGTCGGCGCCGAGGGCTTCGAAAAGGCGCCGATCGGCACCGGCCCCTACATGGTCGACAAGTTCGAGCGCAACGCCTTCCTGCGGCTGAAGGCCAACCCGAACTATTGGGGCGGCAAGCCGGCCTTCGAGAATGTGACGATCAAGTTCGTCACCGACGCGGCGAGCCGTGTCGCCGAAATCGAATCCGGCTCCTCGCAGGTGACGCTCGAAATCCCCTATGAGGAGTATGACCGGCTGATCGCCAAGGACGGGCTGGCCGGCTCGTGCAAGAACGTCTCCGACATCGGCATGATCTTCTTCAACGACATCGAGGTGATGCTGGACAAGAATGTCCGTCAGGCCGCGGTGATGGCCGTCGACAAGAAGCTTTTGGTAGACCGGCTGCTGCGCGGCTACGGCCAGCCGATCGACACGCTGGAAACGCCGGAATACGCCGCCTACGATCCCTCCATCAAGGTCGAGCACAATCCGGAAAAGGCCAAGGAATTGCTCGCCGCATCCGGCTATTCGACGGAGAAGCCGGTCAAGTTCACGATCCAGACGACCAAAGGCTTCAAGCCCAAGGATTACGAGATGATCCAGGCGATCGTCGGCATGTGGCGCAAGGTCGGCATCGAGGCCACGATCGAGGTCTACGAGATCGCCAAGCACTATGAGTTGCGCGCCGCCGACAAGCTGGCGCCGGCCGCCTTCTACAATTGGGGCAATGCCATCGGCGATCCGACGACGTCGACCGGCTTTGCCATGTACGGGCCGAGCCCGCATTCGGTGTGGGACAGCCAGGACCTGATCGACATGATCAACCCGCTGTGGGGCGAGAAGGACGAGGCCAAGCGCATTGCCGGCTGGAAGGCGGTCGACAAATACATCGCCGAGCAGGCCTACGTGCTGCCGCTGATGCAATATGCGCAGCCGATCGTGCATGCCAAGGGCGTCAATGTGGTGCAGCATGTCTCCGGCGCGCTGCTGCCGGCGCTGATGACCCCGGCCTGATAGACTGCATGCGCGCCACCGCAAAAAGGTGGCGCGCCCCTTTTCGCCGGATGTACAGGCGACCATGCTTCTGCAAAGATTTCTGATCCGCCTGCTGACGATGGCGATCACGCTGTTTGGCGTGGCCGTCGTGGTCTTCGTCGTCATTCGCGTCGCGCCCGGCGACCCGATCGCGATGATGTTGCCGCCAGGCGCCACCGATGCCGACATTGCCCGGTTGCGCGCGCTTTATGGGCTCGACAAGACCATCGTGCAGCAATTCTTCATCTGGCTGTCCGGCGTCATCAGAGGCGATTTCGGCACATCGATCTCGCTGCGCCAGGATGTGCTGGGGCTGGTGTTCAACCGGCTGCCGGCGACGCTGGAGCTCGCCATCACAGCGCTTCTGATGGCAGTGGCGATCGGCGGCACTGCGGCGATCCTCGGCGCGCGCGAACGCGGCACCGCGGTCGAGGCCGGCATCGACATAGCCAGCGGGACGGCGCTTTCCATTCCCGACTTCCTGTGGGGCCTGGTGCTGATCCTGCTGTTCGGCGTGCTGATCCCGGTGTTCGACATTTCCGGCCGCGTGTCGCCGCAGCTCGACCTGCCCTTCGTCACCCAGTTTTATCTCTTTGAGAGCATTCTGCGGCTGCGCTTCGACCTGACATGGGATCTGTTGAAGCACATGCTGATGCCGGCAGTGGCCTTGGCGCTGCCGCTCGCGGCAATCATCGCGCAACTGCTGAAACAGTCGCTGAAGGAGGTGCTCGACCTCGACTATGTCGTGCTGGCGCGCGTGAAGGGATTCTCGGAAACGCAGGTGGTCCTGCGCGAGGCACTGAAGAACGCGGCGCTGCCGACACTCACCCTGGTCGGCGTGCAGTTCACTTTCCTCATCGGCGGCACCGTCATCGTCGAGCGGCTGTTTTCCTATGAGGGTCTCGGCAACATGGCGATCGACGCCGTGATCAACCGCGACCTGCCGCTGATCCAGGGCATCGTGCTGGTCTTCGCGCTGCTGTTCGTGCTGATCAACCTCACTGTGGACATGATGTACGCGCTGCTCAATCCGAGGCTGCGCCATGGATGAGGCACGCATCGCCAGGCGTGGCCTGGGGCCAAGGCTGTGGCTTGCCGGCGGCTGGTTGCTGCTCGCGCTTCTTGCAGCGATCTTCGCACCGCTGGTCGCGCCACAGGATCCGCTGGCGCAGGATCTGATGCTGGAGCGGCTGCCGCCGTTCTGGATGAGCGGCGCCGAGCCCGGCTATTGGCTCGGCGCCGACAGCCTCGGCCGCGATCTGCTGTCGCGACTGATTTTCGGCGGCCGCATCGCCTTTGTCGTCGCCTTCGCAGCGGCCATTGCCGCCTGCCTGGTCGGCTCGACGCTCGGGCTGATCGCCGGCTATTTCGGCGGCTGGGCCGACCGTATCATCTCGCGCATCGTCGACATCTGGATGGCGTTCCCGCCGGTGCTGTTCGCCATCCTTCTCGTCGCCGTGCTCGGTACCGGCCTGAGCTCCGTCATCATTGCCATCGCCGTCATCGACTGGACGCGCTTTTGCCGGGTGATCCGTGCCGAGGCGATGGGGCAGGCGCGCATGGACTATGTCGAGAATGCACGTATCGCCGGCTATGGCCGCATCGGCATCATGCTGCGCGAAGTGCTGCCCAATGTGGTGCCGTCGATCGTGGCGCTGCTGTCGCTGGAAATGGGCATTGCCGTGATCGTCGAGGCGATCCTGTCCTTCGTCAATCTGTCGATCTCGACCGACGATCCGACCTGGGGCGGCATCATCGCCGAGGGCCGGTTGTCGATCCATCAGGCCTGGTGGGTGCTGGTGTTTCCGCTGATCACGCTGATCCTGACCGTGCTGTCGTTCAGCCAGTTCGGCGAGGCGCTGAAGGCTCGTTTCGATCCGGTGCTGCGATGAGCGCCGCCTGCCTCGATATCCGAAATCTCAGCGCCGTGCTGGCGAACGGACAGCGCGTGCTGCGTTCGGTGTCGCTCGCCGTCCAGCCCGGCGAGGTGCGCGCGCTGGTCGGCGAGAGCGGCGCCGGCAAGACGATGATCGGCAAGGCGGTGCTCGGCGTGCTGCCGTCCAGCGTACGCATCGTCGAAGGCGAAATGCTGCTGGAAGGCGAGGATCTCGGCCGGCTTCAACCGAAGGCGCGGCGCACGCTGATCGGCGCCCGCACGGCGCTGATCCCGCAAGACCCGCTGACCGCGCTCAACCCGTCGCGCCGCATCGGCCCGCAGATGACCGACCGGCTGGTGCGCATCCTTGGCTGGAGCGGACAGAGGGCGGACGCCCGCATCCGCCAGTTGCTGGACGAGGTGCAGATCCGCGACCCGGACCGCGTGCTGAGAAGCTATCCGCACGAGCTTTCCGGCGGCATGCGCCAGCGCGTGCTGATCGCGGCTGCCTTTGCCGCCGAGCCCCGGCTGATCGTTGCCGACGAGCCGACGACGGCGCTCGACGTGACCGTGCAGAAACAGATTTTGCGGCTGATCGCGCAATTGCAGCGCGACCATGGCACGGCGATCCTGTTCGTCACCCATGATCTCGGCGTCGTCGCCAAAATCAGTCAGAAAGTGTCGGTGCTCTATGCCGGCAAGGTGGTCGAAGAAGCCGACACGGCGGCTCTGTTCGCAGCACCTCAACATCCCTATACGCGGGCGCTGATTGCGGCGACGCCGCGCTACACCGATCCGCTCGCCTCGCTGAAACCGGTGGATGAGGCGGTGCTGGCCGGACTGGCAGCGGAGATCGCCACCGCCGACCAGGCCTGGAGGCCGCCGCATGGCTGAACCGCTCATCTCCGTGCGCGGGCTGAAGGTCGCGCTGCCCGACATGACGCGCAAGCCGCTGATCGGCCGTGCGCCTTTGGCCGAAATCCTGAAAGGCCTGGATTTCGACCTGCCCAGCGGATCGGTGACCGGCATCGTTGGCGAATCCGGTTCGGGCAAATCGACGCTCGGCCGCGCCTTGGTGCGTCTTTTGGAACCCAGCGCCGGCAGCATCAGCTTCGACGGCCGCGACATAACGCATCTGCCGGAGGCGGAGCTCAGGCCGCTGCGCCGCGACCTGCAAATGATCTTCCAGGATCCGATGTCGTCGCTCAACCCGCGCCGCACCATTGCCAGCATCATTGCTGCACCGCTCAAACAGAACGGCCTTGGCGACAATCTGAAGACCCGCGTTGCCGACGCATTGCAGCGCGTCGGTCTGCCGCAGAGCTTCGCCAAACGCTACCGCCACGAACTTTCGGGCGGCCAGCGCCAGCGTGTCGGCATCGCACGCGCCTTGGCGCTGTCGCCAAAATTCGTGCTGGCCGACGAGATCGTCTCCGGCCTCGATGTGTCGACGCAGGCGCAGATCCTGACCTTGTTGGAGAAGCTGGCGGCAGAGATGAGCCTGACCGTTGCCTTCATCAGCCATGATCTGTCGGTGATCCGGCGGCTGTGCCAACAGGTGATCGTCATGCGCGAAGGCAGGATCGTCGAAGCCAGCGCCACCGATGTCTTGTTCGAAAATCCGCAGCAGGCCTACACGCGCGATCTCATCGCGGCCATTCCGCTGCCCGAGATCGATGCTGATTGGCTGCGACCAGCCGCGAAATCCTCGGCATGAGAAAGCTCAACGCATCCGCACGCCGAAAAAGCGGGCCCCGGACGTGCGCCGACAAGACAGCCCGCGAAACGGAGGGTGACTGGAATGAAATACGCGATCAGAAACACGATGCTTGTGGCCGCCTTGCTTGGCTCAATGAGTGCGGCCTCGGCTGATACGATACCCGGCATGCGCGGCCACGACCACACCGGCATCACCGTGCCCGACATGAAGCAGGCCGTCGACTTCTTCACCGAAGTGGTGGGTTGCAAAAAGGCGATGTCCTTCGGCCCGTTCGCCGACGACAAGGGCACGTTCATGCAGGATCTGCTTGGCGTCGACCCCAAGGCGGTGATCGAGGAGATCACCCTGGTGCGCTGCGGTTACGGATCGAACATCGAACTGTTCAAATACACCGCGCCGGACCAGAAGGACGCGACACCGAAGAACAGCGATATCGGTGGCTATCACATCGCCTTCTATGTCGATGACGTCGCTGCGGCCAAGGCATATCTCGACGCCAAGGGCGTGAAGACACGGATGGGGCCCCTGCCAGTCAAGGAGGGGCCCGCCGCCGGGCAGACCATCCTCTATTTCCAGGCGCCCTGGGGACTGCAACTGGAAGCGATCAGCTACCCGGACGGCATGGCCTACGAGAAGGGCGCCGAGACGGTGCTGTGGAGCCCCAAGAGCCCGGAAAAGTAATCCGGGAGGGTGCTTGGGGCCAGCCGCAAGCACCCTCCAGATACGCGCCAGAATCGTTTCGATATGAAACTTTAAGCTTGAAATAATTCCGACGGCACGATACTGAAAGTCGGGATCATCGGCCTTGCCGGTGGCCCTAGGCGAAGAGGAGATCGCAGGCATGAAAGTTGCGGTTCTCGGCGGCGGACCGGCCGGGCTCTACTTTGCCATTTCGATGAAGCTCAGGGATGCCACTCACGAGGTGACGGTGTTCGAGCGCAACCACGCCGACGACACATTCGGCTGGGGCGTGGTGCTGTCGGCCGAGACGCTCGACAATCTGACCAGGAACGATCCGGTCAGTGCCGTCTGGATCAAAAAACACTTCGCCTATTGGGACGACATTGCTGTCATCCATGACGGCGTGCGCACGGTCTCGACCGGGCACGGCTTCTGCGGCATCGGCCGCAAGCGGTTGCTTATCCTGTTGCAGCGTCGGGCGCGCGAACTCGGCGTCAAGCTCGTCTTCGAGACCGATATCGCCGACCCCCGACCCTATATGGAGAGCCACGATCTGGTGGTTGCGGCGGATGGGCTGAACTCCAGGTCACGCGCGACCTTCGTCGACATCTTCAAGCCCGACATCGACAACCGCAAATGCAAGTTCGTCTGGCTCGGCACCCACCAGAAATTCGACGACGCCTTCACCTTCATCTTCGAGAAGACGGAGCATGGCTGGGTGTGGGCGCACGCCTACCAGTTCGACAGTGAGACAGCGACCTTCATCGTCGAATGCAGTGAGCAGACGTGGGACAGCTTCGGCTTCGGCGCGATGACGCAACAGGAATCGATCGCCGTCTGCGAACGGATCTTCGCCAAGCATCTCGGCGGTCATGCGCTGATGACCAATGCCAATCACATCAGGGGGTCGGCCTGGATCAATTTTCCGCGGGTGTTGTGCGAGCGCTGGTCGTACAAAAATCTGGCGCTGATGGGTGACGCGGCGGCATCGGCGCATTTCTCGATCGGTTCAGGCACCAAGCTGGCGCTGGAAAGCGCGGTGGCGCTGGCCGACTATGTCAAATCCGAGCCCGACCTCGAGGCGGCGTTCCGCAAATATGAGGATGCGCGGCGCACCGAGGTGCTGAAGCTGCAATCGGCGGCACGCAATTCGCTCGAATGGTTCGAGGAGGTCGAGCGCTATCTCGGCCTTGATCCGGTGCAGTTCAACTATTCGCTGCTGACGCGCTCGCAGCGCATCAGCCACGAGAATCTCAGACTGCGCGACGCTGAGTGGTTGGCCGGCGCCGAGGAATGGTTCCAGCGCCAGGCCGGCGCCGGCGGCAACAGCTTGCGCCGGGCGCCGATGTTCGCGCCGTTCAAGCTGCGCGACATGGCGCTCAACAACCGCATCGTCGTCTCGCCGATGGCGCAGTACAAGGCCGTCGACGGCTGTCCGACCGACTGGCATTTCGCCCACTATGCCGAACGCGCCAAGGGCGGCGCCGGCCTTCTCTATATCGAGATGACTTGCGTCAGCCCGGAAGGCCGCATCACACCCGGCTGTCCCGGTTTCTACGCGCCCGAGCACGAGGTGGCCTGGAAGCGGCTGGTCGACTTCGTCCATGCCGAGACGGAAGCCAAAATCTGCGCCCAGATCGGCCATTCCGGCGCCAAGGGCTCGACCCGGCTCGGCTGGCAAGGAACCGATGTGCCGCTGCCATCCGACAACTGGCCCGTTATGGCCGCGTCGGCGGTCGCGTGGTCGCCACAGAACCAGGTGCCGAAGGCAATGGACCGCGCCGACATGGATCTGGTGCGCGACCAGTTCGTGGCCTCGGCCGAGATGGCCGATCGTTGCGGCTTCGACATGCTGGAGATCCATGCCGCGCATGGCTATCTGCTCTCCTCCTTCATCACGCCTCTGACCAACCGGCGCACCGACGCTTATGGCGGTTCGCTGGAAAACCGCATGCGCTATCCGCTGGAAATTTTCCGTGCCGTGCGCACTGTCTGGCCAGCGGAAAAGCCTGTTTCCATGCGCATCTCAGCCAACGACTGGGTCGGCATTGAAGGGGTGATGCCGGCCGATGCAGTCGAGATCGCGCGCATGTTGCACGAGGCCGGTGTCGACATCTGCGACGTGTCGGCCGGCCAGACCTCGGCCAACGCCAAGCCGGTCTATGGCCGCATGTTCCAGACGCCGTTTTCCGACCGCATTCGCAACGAGGTCGGCATGGCGACGATGGCGGTCGGCAACATCTATGAGCCGGACCATGTCAATTCGATCCTGATGGCCGGCCGCGCCGATCTGGTGGCCTTGGCACGACCGCATCTCACAGATCCCTATTGGACGCTGCATGCGGCGGTGACGCTTGGCGATCGCGGCGTCAAATGGCCGGATCCCTATCTGCCCGGCCGCGACCAGATTTATCGTCTGGCCGAACGCGATGCGGCAGCGGGGCTGAAGGTATGAGCGCGGCCGGAGCAATCACGGGCACGCACGCGCTGGTCACCGGTGGCGGCTCCGGCGTCGGCCGGGCCATCGCATTGGCATTGGCAAGGGCCGGCATCACTGTCACCATCTGCGGCCGGCGCGAGGCGGTGCTTGCCGAGGTCGCGGGGGAAAGCGACCGCATCTTCGGCATTGCCGCCGACGTCACCGATGAGGCCTCGATGGCGTCGCTCTACAGCAACGCGGAAGCGGCGCGCGGACCTTTCGACATTGTTGTCGCCAATGCCGGCATGTCCGGCAGCGCCCCGGCGCATAGGACTTCCCTGGCGGACTGGCAGCGCACGCTCGACGTCAACCTCACCGGGGCGTTCCTGACGGTGAAGCCGGCGCTGGCCGGCATGGCGGCGCGAAAGGCGGGCCGGATCGTCTTCGTCGCTTCGACGGCCGGGCTGAAGGGCTATCCGTATGTCACGGCTTACGTCGCGGCCAAGCATGGCGTCGTCGGGCTGATGCGAGCGCTGGCCGCCGAGAACGCGAAATCCGGTGTGACAGTCAATGCCGTCTGCCCGGGCTTCGTCGAAACCGAGATGCTGGAGGAATCCATCCAGCGCATCGTCGAAAAGACCGGCCGCTCAGTCGAGGAAGCGCGGAGGAGCCTTGCCTCGACAAACCCGCAGGGACGTTTCATCCAGCCAGAGGAGGTCGCCGCCGCGGTGTTGTGGCTGTGCGGCGATGCGGCCGGGTCGATCACCGGCCAGGCGATCTCTGTTTCGGGAGGCGAGACATGGTAGCCGGCCCCCTGCCCGCGCGCTCCGGACCCGGCAAGGATCGGCTGCGCCTGTGGATACGGCTGCTGCGCGCCTCGCGCACGATCGAGGCGGAACTGCGCGAGCGGTTGAAGAAGGAATTCAACACGACGCTGCCGCGCTTCGATGTGATGGCGGCGCTCTACAGGTCGCCTGAAGGCATGCTGATGAGCGACCTGTCGCGTTTCCTTCTGGTCTCCAACGGCAATGTGACGGGCATCGTCGACCGGCTGGTCTCGGAAGGATTGGTCGCCCGCGCCCGGCGCAACGGCGACCGTCGCACTTCGATGGTGCGGCTGACCGAGGAAGGCTCGAAAGCCTTCGCCGTAATCGCCGCCGCGCATGAAGGCTGGGTCGGCGAGCTGCTGGGCACTGTGAGCGAGGAAGAGGCGCGCCGGCTGACCGGCATGCTGAATTCCTTCCGCAGCAATTGGGAGGGACGGGAATGACAAGGATGGCAAACCGCAAGCCGAAGCATTTCCTTTGGCAGGTCGAAGGCAAGGTCGCAAGGATCCGACTCGACCGGCCGGAGCGCAAGAACCCGCTGACCTTCGACAGCTACGCCGAGTTGCGCGATACATTTCGCGACCTCGTCTATGCCGAGGATGTCGACGCGGTGGTGTTCCTGCCCAATGGCGGCAATTTCTGCTCCGGCGGCGATGTGCACGACATCATCGGTCCGCTGGTCAAGATGGACATGAAGGCATTGCTCGCCTTCACCCGCATGACCGGCGATTTCGTCAAGGCGATGCTCAATTGCGGCAAGCCGATCATTGCGGCGGTCGACGGCGTGGCGGTGGGCGCCGGCGCCATCATCGCCATGGCGTCGGACATCCGCATCGCCACGCCCGAGGCGAAGACCGCCTTCCTGTTCACTCGCGTCGGCCTTGCCGGCTGCGACATGGGTGCGTGCGCCATCCTGCCACGTATCATCGGCCAGGGCCGCGCCGCCGAACTGCTTTACACCGGCCGCACCATGAGTGCCGCCGAAGGCGAGCGCTGGGGTTTCTACAACCGGCTGGTCGACGCCGCGGCGCTCGAAGCCGACGCGCTCGACATGGCGGCGCGCATCGTCTCCGGGCCGACCTTCGCCCACGGCATCACCAAGACGCAGTTGAACCAGGAATGGTCGATGGGGCTCGACCAGGCAATCGAGGCGGAGGCGCAGGCGCAGGCGATCTGCATGCAGACCGCCGATTTCGAGCGGGCGTACGAAGCGTTTGTGGCCAAGGGAAAACCAGTGTTCGAGGGGAATTGAGGATGGCCCTTTTTACGGAGACGTTGACGGGACAGCGCGCCCCTCTGTCCTGCCGGACATCTCCCCCTCTAGGGGGGAGATCACCCTTCCTCTCGGCCTTCGCTAATCACCAACGTCGCAAGACGAGCACCGCAGGCGGAGCTGCCAATCTCCCCCCTGGAGGGGGAGATGTCCGGCAGGACAGAGGGGGGCGCCGTAGAGCGCAAGGGCTGAAGAACAGCGGGTGCACAAATGCCTGACCGTTCCTTCCTTTTCTGGCCCTTCTTCGACGATCGTCATCGCGCGCTTTCCGAAAAGCTGGAGGCATGGTGCGCGAAGAACCTGCCGGTCGATCATCACGACGTTGATGCCGCCTGCCGCGAACTGGTGGCGAAGCTCGGCAAGGACGGCTGGCTGAAGCCGACGGCAATCGACACCGACAATCCGGGACCACTCGACGTGCGTGCGCTGTGTATCACGCGTGAGACGCTGGCCCGGCATGACGGGCTGGCCGATTTCGCCTTCGCCATGCAGGGGCTCGGCACCGGTGCGCTCAGCCTGTTCGGCACGCCTGACCAGCAGCGCTGGCTGGCAAAGACCCGCGCGGGCGAGGCGATTTCGGCCTTCGCGCTATCGGAGCCGCGATCGGGGTCTGATGTCGCCAATATGGAGATGACGGCCACGCGCGACGGAGACGACTATGTGCTGTCGGGCGAGAAGACCTGGATCTCCAATGGCGGCATTGCCGACCTCTACATCGTCTTTGCCCGTACCGGCGAAGCGCCGGGCGCCAGGGGTCTCTCGGCCTTCATTGTCCCAGCGGAGACGAAGGGGCTGACCGTCACTGAACGGCTGGAGGTGATCGCGCCGCATCCGCTTGCCCGCCTGTCCTTCGATGATGTGCGCGTTCCGGTCTCGGCACTGATCGGCAAGCCCGGCGACGGTTTCCGCATCGCCATGTCGGTGCTCGACGTGTTCCGCTCGACCGTCGGCGCGGCAGCGCTCGGCTTTGCACGGCGCGCACTGGATGAAAGCATCAAGAGAGTGGCCGAGCGCAAATTGTTTGGCGCTGCGATGGCCGAGCTGCAGATGGTGCAGGGCCATATCGCCGACATGGCGCTCGACGTCGATGCCGCAGCGCTGCTGGTCTACCGCGCCGCCTGGACCAAGGACATGGGCGCCGCGCGGGTGACACGGGAGGCGGCCATGGCGAAACTTTTTGCAACCGACCACGCCCAGAGCGTCATCGACAAGGCCGTGCAACTGCATGGCGGCGACGGCGTGCGCAAGGGCCACATCGTCGAGAGCCTCTATCGCGAGATCCGGGCGTTGCGCATCTATGAGGGCGCGTCGGATGTGCAGAAGGTGGTGATCGCCAGACAAGTGATGGGAGCGGCTTGAGGGCTGCTCAGCGGATTTACAGACCGGGCTATTTTTCAAACCTGACATTTGAGAAGCAGATTGAATATCGGGAGGCCAGACATGCACACCATCCTGCAGCCGGAAGGCTGGGCCAAGCCCATCGGTTACGCCAACGGCGTCGCCGCGCGTGGCCAGCTCGTGTTCGTCGGCGGTCAGGTCGGCTGGAACGAACAATGCCGGTTCGAGACCGATGATTTCGTAGGCCAGGTGCGGCAGACGCTCGCCAACATCGTCGCCGTGCTTGCCGAGGCTGGCGGCAAGCCTGAGCATATCACTTCGATGACCTGGTATTTTACCGACAAGGCGGAATATCTGGCGAACCTTAGAGGTATCGGCGAAGCTTATCGCGCCGTCATCGGCCGGCATTTTCCGGCCATGGCCGCCATGCAGGTGGTGGCACTGGTCGAGGATCGCGCCAAGGTGGAGATCCAGGCGACGGCAGTGATTCCGGAGTAATGATCGACCTCTTGAGGTAGCCAATTGTCGAAATAGGCGCCGCCCCTCACCTGCCTGCCGGCATCCTCTCCCCGTGAACGGGTGCAAGGGACGCTTTCACCAGCGATCTCACCAATCACCAGCGCTGCGGAATCAAGGCCGAAGCTGCGGCCAGCTTGGCTCTTTGCACATTTTGTGATCAGATGATCACACTGCTTCGGAAGGTGAGTCCGTTTGCACATAGCTTTTGTCGGAACCCAAGGAAAGCGAAACCGTGGCTCTGGGATTTGAACCTGTATCGGGACGTGTGACCGTCCAGGACGGCGTCTACCAGCAGCTTCGGCATGCGCTGATGGTCGGCAGTTTCGATCCGGCTCAGGTGCTGACCATTGCTTCGCTGGCGGAAGCCTTCGGCACCTCGAACATGCCGGTGCGCGAGGCCTTGCGGCGGCTCGCCGCCGAAAACGCGCTGGAGATCTCGCAGAACGGCTCGGCCTGCGTGCCGGTCGTCACCCGGGCGCGGCTCGACGATCTCTGCCGGGCCCGCGTCGCCGTCGAGGGGCTGGCGGCCGAACTGGGGGCGCCACGCCTGGCCGCTTCCGATATAGCCACATTGGAGAAGATAACCGCCGACCAGCAGGCGATCGGGCGCAATGGCAGCATCTACGAACTGATCGCCAAGAACCAGCAGTTCCATTTCACCATCTACCGTGCCTCCGGCTCCGACGTGCTGTTCCAGTTGATCGAGACGCTGTGGCTGCGCTTCGGCCCCTATATGCGGTTGTTGTCAAACCATGTCGCGCCGTTGATGCGCGCCGGCACCATGGAGCCCTCCGGGCGGCACACAGCGATCATCGCAGCACTGAAGGATGGCGATTTTGCCCGTGCCCGCGAAGAGGTGGTTGCAGACATCCAGACAACGCATGAGACGCTGCGCGCGATCTGCCCCGACGTGCCGGAGCCCAAGCCCGTCGAGTTCGCCGGTTTCGGCAAGGCCTCCTGAGGCTCCGGGGCGGTCGAACGACAAATCGGCGCCGAAAGGTGCCGCTCCGCGATCGTTCGCGGTCGCAAAAGGCGCGCCTCTATTTTCCCATTGAATCGCATTTCTTCTCAGGCAGCGATTGATCCGTATTCCATTTTGTGATCACATGATCACAGGGAGCAAAAGCGCAGTGTCTGGTTATTTTCTCTACCATTCAATCGGGACGTTTCCCGGCAAGGCGGAGCGTATGGCTGTTGCCCTGGCGGAATTCTCCGAGACCTGGGCGGCGGAAGATGACGGCCAGTGGCCGGCGGCGCTTGCCGCGCGGCAGCGCTTCATCGATGCCTGGAACTCGCTGATCGATGCTCCACAAAATACTCTCACCAACGCCGAGAATGTCACGTCAGCCCTTTACAGCCTGATCGGCGCCTTGCCGTCCGAGCGCCTGACGGGAAAGCGCCTGCTGATCGCCGCCGACTGTTTCCCGAGCCTGCACTTCCTGCTCGCTGGTCTGGCCGAACGCTTCGACTTCACCCTCGACACAGTGCCGCTGCGTCCCGGCGAGAGCTGGGTGCGCGACGAGGATTTCATCGCCCGCTGGCAGGACGATGTCGGCCTGGCCTTGCTGACCTTCGTCACCTCGACGGCCTCGCACCGCTGCGACGTGGCGCGGCTTGCCGCGCACGGCCGGGAGATGGGCACCATCGTCGGCGTCGATATCACCCAAGGGATCGGCGTGGCGCCCTTCTCGGTCGCGAAGACGCCGGTCGATTTCGTCGTCTCGACCTCGCTGAAATGGCTGTGCGGCACTTCGGGCGCCGGTATCCTGCAGGTCACACCCGATCTCTTGGCAACATGCCGGCCCGAGCTTCGCGGCTGGTTCAGCCAGCCAAACCCGTTCTCCTGGGATCTCGACAGTTTCGCCTATGCCGACGATGCACGCCGGTTCGACCATGGCACGCCGGCCATCCTGGCCAGTGTCGCATCGCTGCCCGGCCTCGAATGGGTCGCCGACACAGGCGTCGACGCTATCCGCGCACAGAACGCCAGCATGACCGGGCGCATTATCGGCTGCGCACTGGACAATGGCTGGGCGGTTCGCTCGCCGCTCGATCCAGACAAGCGCGGCGGCAGCGTCATGTTGACCTTGCCGCAAGGCGTCGACCCGGCGAAGACAGTGTCGACGCTGCGCAGTGAGCGACTTTACTGCGACGCGCGCGGCGCGACGCTCAGGTTGTCGCCCGGCATGGTCACATCAGGCGACGCGGTCGATGCCCTGCTTGCGCGTCTGCAAGACGTTATCGGCGCGCGGCAACGCCGCGCATCCTGATTTCAGGTCGCCTCGCCTGCAGCGTCCGAAAAATACGGCGCTGAAAAGGGGCGGAAGTGGAAAACGCCACAGGGAGTGGCCAAACCAGAGGGAACAAAAATGAGCTTCACTCGTCGCAACCTGCTTCTTCTCGCTGCCACCATCGGCATCGCCGTCGGCCCAGCCGCCGCCTATGCCGCGGACGTGCTGAATGTCGGTGCCTATCCGACCAATCCGCCCTTCGAATACAAGAATGAAAGCGGCACTTTCGAAGGTTTTGAAGTCGATATCGTCAACGAGGCGGCGAAGCGCATCGGCATGACCACGGAAATCGCCGACCTCGGATTTCAGGCGCTGTTCGCCGCCACGACATCGAAGCGGATCGACGTGGCCATCTCGTCGATCACGATCACGCCGGAACGGCTGAAGTCGCAGGCGTTCACGCAGCCCTACTACGATTCCGACATGGGCATCGCCGCAAAGGCCGACAGCCCGATCAAGGCCGAAGCCGACCTCAAGGGCAAGATCATCGGCGTGCTGTCCGGCTCGACCGGCGAAGCCTGGACCAAGCAGCACCAGGAGGCCGACGGGTTCAGCGAGGTGAAGGGCTACGACACGCAGCAGAACCTGCTGCTCGATCTCAGCGCCGGCCGCGTCGACGCCGCGGTCAGCGACGTTCCAGGCCTGGAATACTCCTTCACCAGGATGAAGGATCTCGCTGTGAAAGAGCGCATCAAGACCGGCGAGCAGTACGGGCTGATGATGGCCCAGGACCACCCGCTGCTCGGCAAGCTGAACGACGCGCTGACCGCGATGAAGAAGGACGGCACGCTGGCCGCGATCCACAAGAAGTGGTTCGGCAGCGACGCACCCGCCGATTCTTCGACCGTCAAGGAAATGCCTATGCCGAAGGCCTGAACGGCAACTGCTGAAATCGTGCCGGCTTTTTCACGTCGGCACGATTTCACGGAATAGCGTTGCGCTCCTGGACGCGCACAGCGGACGCCGTGACCCTTCTTTCACGCATGAACCGCTCCGAAGGCCGAGTTCGGGGTTTCGAAGTCATGCTTTAGCGTCGCGGGACGCCAATCTTGCGGGAATGCTCCCATGTCGCTGATCGAGACCTTCTTCAACGCCGATGTCATGATCTCCAGCCTGCCGGCGCTGCTGCGCGGCTTCCTGAACACGCTGCTGCTCGGGCTCTTCAGCATCGGCATCGGTATCCCCGTCGGCCTGGCGATCAGCCTGATGCGGCTCTATGCGCCAAAACCGCTGCGGCTGCTGGCGGTCGGCTATATCGATATTTTCCGGGCGATGCCGGTGCTGGTCGTGCTGATCCTGATCTACTACGCGCTGCCTTTCCTCGGCATACGCCTGTCGTCCTGGGCCTCGGCGGTGACGGCATTCGCCATCATCATGGCGGCTTATTCGGCCGAGGTGTTCCGCTCCGGCATAGAGAGCATTCCGCGCGGCCAGTTCGAGGCGGCGCAGGCGCTCGGCCTGCCTTTTCTGCTGACCTTGCGCAAGGTCGTGCTGCCGCAGGCGGTCCGCGTGGTCATTCCGCCGATGACCAGCAACTGCGTTTCGATGTTCAAGGACACCTCGCTAGCCTCGACCGTAGCGCTGCCGGAGCTGCTCAAGGAAGCAACCAACGCGCAGTCGCTCTATGCCAACCCCTCGCCGCTGATCGGCGCGGCGCTGGTCTATCTCCTCTTCCTCTGGCCGATGGTCCGCCTCGTCAGCCTGCTGGAACGCCGCTTCAAAACCGAAAAGACCCGCTGACGTCGCCAGTTCCCCCATCTGTCAATCTCGCAGGAGACCATCTTGAACAAGCATCAGACCCACAGTGCAAGCACCGTCTCCGCAGCCTTCCCGGTCGATACGATCCGCACCATGTTCCCCGCCTTGCTGCAGGCCGGCGACTTCATCTTCATGGACAATGCCGCCGGTGCGCAGATCCCGCAGAGCGTGCTCGACGCGGTGACAAACCATCTGGTGGCGCACAATGTGCAGCGCGGCGGCCGCTATGGCCGCAGCGTCACGGTCGATCAATCGGTCATTGAGGCGCGCGAGAGCGTGGCGCTGCTGATCAACGCCTACAGTCCGTCGGAAATCTGCTTCGGCATGAACGCCACCTCGTTCATCCGCCTCGTCAGCCTCGGCATCGGCCAGATGCTGCAGGAGCGTGACGAGATCGTCATCACCGACATGGACCATGACGCCAACATCGCGACCTGGCTGGCGCTTGAGCAGGCCGGCGCGAAGTTCCGGTGGTGGCGCATGCGCGAGGACGGCAATCTCCATGTCGACGACCTCAGGCCGCTGGTCTCGGATCGCACAAGGCTCGTCGCCTGCACGGTGACGGCGCATTCGATCGGCTCGATCGTCGACGTCGCTTCGGTTGCCAGGATCGCGCACGGGGCGGGTGCGGAAGTGTTCCTTGACTGCGTCCATTACGGACCGCACGGGCTGATCGACGTGCAGGCTTGGGACTGCGACTACCTCGTCTGTTCCGGCTACAAGAATTTCTCGCCGCATATGGGCTTCCTGTGGGGCCGCTTCGAAACGCTGAAGCGGCTGCCGACCTTCCGCGAGGATTTCATCCCCGACGAGCCGCCCTACAAGGTCGAGGCCGGCACCTTCATCTACGAGAACGTTTCCGGCATGGATGCCGCGGTGCAATATTTGGAATTGATCGGCCGCAATCTCGCGCCTTCGAACAACCGCTCGCGACGCGAAAACATCGTCGCCGGCATGGGTGCCATCCGCGCCTACGAGCTGGTGCTGGCGCGCGAGATGCTGAAGGTGCTCAAGGATTGCGATGCCACGATCTACGGCGTCGCCGATGAGGCCCGCATCAACGAACGCGTGCCGACCTTCTGCTTCAACATCGGCAAGCTGTCGCCGCAACGCATCGTCGAGGAGATGGCCGAGATGCAGATCGGCATCCGAGACGGCCACATGTACGCGCCGCGGCTGATGAAGCGCCTTAACCTCTCGATGGACAGCGGCGCCATCCGCGCCTCGCTGGTGCACTACAACACGGTCGATGAGATCCACCGTTTCGGCGAGGCGCTACGCGCCATCATCGCCAAGCTGTCCTGATCGTTCCGGCGCCGGCCTGACGGTCGCGGCGCGGGCGTCAGGCCGCCTTCTTCTTCGCCAGCCTGGCCTTGATCGAGGCGACGTCGGCGCGCGGCGTCGCCGCGAACAGCGTCCTGGTGTAGTTGTGCTTGGGATCGGCAAAAACCTCGTCGCGGGAGCCGTATTCGACCGCCTCGCCGAAATACATCACCATCACGTCGTCGGCGATGTAGCGCACCACCGACAGATCATGGCTGATGAAGACATAGGTCAGCTGGAACTCGTCCTGCAGGTCGGCGAGCAGATTGAGCACCTGCGCCTGCACCGAAAGATCGAGCGCCGAGACCGGTTCGTCCAGCACCAGCAGGCTGGGGTTCAGCATCAGCGCGCGGGCAATGGCGATGCGCTGGCGCTGGCCGCCCGAGAACATATGCGGGTAGCGGTTGTAGTGCTCGGGGCCGAGGCCGACCTTCTTCAGCATCTTCATGGCGAGGTCGCGGCGTTCCTCGGCCGGCTTGTCGGTGTTGATGATCAGCGGCTCACCGAGCACATCGCCGATCTTCTGGCGCGGGTTGAGCGAGCCATAGGGGTTCTGGAAGACGATCTGCACCTTGCGGCGCATCTCCTTCGTCAGCCCGTCCTTGGCGATGTCGACCTTGTTGCCGTCGATGAAGAGTTCGCCTGATGTCGCCGGATCGATCAGCGTGATGATGCGGGCGAGCGTGGACTTGCCGCAGCCGCTTTCGCCGACGATGGCCAGGGTCTTGCCCTTTTGCACGGTGAAGGAGACCCCCTTGACCGCATGAACGGTGCGGCTGGGGCGAAACAGGCCGCCGCCGACATGATAGTCGCGCACGATGTTCTTGCCTTCGAGAACCGTCACGCTCATGAGGCGGCCCCCGTTGGCGACCCAGATCTCGCGGCAGAGGGGGCCGGCTCGAACAGCATGTCGGAAACGGTCGGAAGCCGGTCGCCGACGGCGTTTTCCGGCAGCGCCGACAGCAGCGCGCGCGTGTAGTTGCTCTTCGGGGATTCGAAGAGCGAAAGCACGTCGGCCTCTTCCATCTTGCGGCCCTTGTACTGGACGATGACGCGATCGGCGGTCTCGGCCACCACGCCCATATTGTGGGTGATCATGATCAGCCCCATGCCATACTTGGCCTGCAGGGAGACCAGCAGGTCGAGGATCTGCTTCTGGATGGTGACATCAAGGGCTGTCGTCGGCTCGTCGGCGATCAACAGCTTCGGATTGCAGGCGATGGCAATGGCGATCATGACACGCTGGCACTGGCCGCCCGACATCTGGTGCGGGAACGAGTTCAGCCGTTCCTCCGGATCGGCGATGCCGACCAGCGTCATCAATTCGATGGCGCGGGCCCGGCGCTGGGCGCGATCCATGCCCATGTGGAAGCGCAGCACCTCCTCGATCTGGAAGCCGGCGGTGAAGCACGGGTTGAGGCTGGCGATCGGCTCCTGGAAGATCATCGAGATGTCCTTGCCGACGATCCTGCGCCGTTGCGAGGGGCTGAGCCCGAGCAGGTCGACGCCGTCGAAGGCCATGCGGTCGGCCTTCACCGTTGCCGTGTTCGGCAACAGTCCCATCACCGCCAGCATCGCCACCGACTTGCCGGAGCCGGATTCGCCGACGATCGCCAGCACTTCGCGCGGTTCGATCGACAGGTCGATGCCTTGCACGGCCATGAACGGACCGGCGGCGGTGTCGAAGGAGACGGTCAGGTTCCTGATCTCGAGAAGAGGCATGGTGCTCACGACCTCTTCAGCTTGGGGTCGAAGGCGTCGCGCAAGCCGTCGCCGATCAGGTTGATGGCCAGCACCGTGATCAGGATGGCAAGGCCGGGGAAGGTCACCACCCAGGGGGCGCGCAGGATGAACTCGCGGGCCGAAGCCAGCATGGTGCCCCATTCCGGCGTCGGCGGCTGAGCGCCAACGCCAAGGAAGCCGAGCGCCGCGGCCTCGAGGATGGCGTTGGAGAAAGACAGGGTCGCCTGGACGATCAGCGGCGCCACGCAGTTCGGCAGGATCGTCACCAGCATCAGCCTGATGTGACTAGCGCCAGCGACCTTGGCGGAAACCACATATTCGCGGTTCTTTTCGGCCATCACCGCCGCACGGGTGAGCCGGGCAAAATGCGGCTGCAGCACCAGCGCGATCGCCAGCATGGCGTTGAACAGGCCAGGCCCAAGGATCGCCACCAGCACCAGCGCGAGCAGCAGCGACGGGAAGGCCAGGATGATGTCCATGACGCGCATGATCAGCGTATCGACCCAACCGCGGAAATAGCCGGCGAGCACGCCGAGGATGATGCCGCTGGTCAGCGAGAAGACGACGACCACCAGGCCGATGAACAGCGAGAAGCGCGCGCCGAAGATCAGCCGCGAAAGCATGTCGCGGCCGACCGCATCGGTGCCCAGCAGGAACATCGATTTGCCGCCCTCCTGCCAGGCCGGCGGCGACAGCAGCGCATCGCGAAACTGTTCGTCGGGCGAATGCGGCGCGACCAGCGGCGCGAAGATCGCCACCAGCACGAGCAGGGCGAAGACGACAAGGCCGATGACGGCGCCGGTGTTCATCGAATAGTAGTGCCAGAACTCGGCAAAGGCGCGTTGCCGGCCGCCGGGCTGAACGGATGCAGAAGTGGCTTCGGCCGCGGACTGGTCGGTCATCTCACTGCACCCTGATGCGTGGATTGATGACGGCGTAGAGCACGTCGACGATCAGGTTCACCGCCATGACGATCAGCGCGATGATCAGCAGGCCGCTCTGGACGACGACATAGTCGCGCTTGCCGATCGCATCGATCATCCATTTGCCGATGCCGGGCCAGGAAAAGATCGTCTCGGTGAGGATGGCGCCGGCCATCAGCGTGCCGACCTGCAGGCCGATGGTGGTGACGACCGGGATCAGCGCGTTGCGAAAGGCGTGAAGCCCGATGACGCGGCGCGGCGCCAGGCCCTTGGCGCGCGCGGTGCGGACGTAATCCTCACCCAGCACCTCCAGCATCGCCGACCGCGTCTGGCGCGCTATGACGGCGAGCGGAATCGTCGCCAGCACGATGGCCGGCAGGATCAGGTGACTGGCGGCGGACCGGAAGGCGCCGCTCTTGCCGGAGATCAGGCTGTCTATGAGCATGAAACCCGTGGTCGGCTTGAAGAAATACTGCAGGCCGATGCGGCCGGAGACCGGGGTCCAGCCGAGATAGCCGGAAAAGAAGATGATGAGCAGCAGGCCCCACCAGAAGATCGGCATGGAATAGCCGGTCAGCGCCACGCCCATCGTCGCCTGATCGAACCATGATCCTCGCTTGATCGCTGCGAAGATGCCGGCGGGAATGCCGAGCAGGACGGCGATGATCAATGCGATCGTCGCCAGTTCCAGCGTTGCCGGAAACAGCGCCTGGAACTCGCCGAGCACCGGCCGCTTGGTGGCGATCGATATGCCGAAGTCGCCGGTCAGGACCCTGCCGATATATTCGAGATACTGGATGACATAGGGCCTGTTATAGCCAAATTGCTCGATAAGCTGCGCGTAGCGCTCGGGACTGACACCGCGCTCGCCGGCCAGGGCGAGGATCGGATCGCCCGGCAGCAGCCGAACGAAGGCAAACGCCGCCAGCGATATGCCGAACACGGTCGGAACGATCAGGGCGAGCTTATGGAGGAGATAACGGAGCATCTTACTTCATAGAACGGCGGCGCTGGAAGTCCAGCGCCGCCGCCCAATTTCTTATGGACTTATTCGGTGACGTCGACGCCGTCAAACCGGTGAATGCCGAGCGGATCCATGACGAAGCCCGAGACCCTCTTGTTCATCGGCATGAAGACCTTGGAATGGGCGATGGTCAGCCACGGGGCCTCACGCTTGAACACGACCTGAGCTTCCTCGTAGATCTTGGTGCGCTCGGCAACGTCCGTGGTGGCCTTGCCCTTCTTGAGCAGGTCCTCGAACTCCTTGTTGCACCAGATCGCGTAGTTGGACTGGCCGATGGCGTCGCAGCCGAGCAGGAACAGGAAGTTGTCCGGATCGCCATTGTCGCCGGTCCAGCCGAGCTGGAAGGCGCCGTCACGATCCTTCTGTTTGCCGCGTTCGCGATACTCGGTCCATTCGTAGCTGACGATCTCGGCCTTGACGCCGACGGCGGCATAGTCGGCCTGGATCATTTCAGCGACGCGCTGGGCGTTCGGGTTGTACGGACGGCTGACGGGCATCGCCCAGATCTTCATCGACAGATCCTTGACGCCTGCGTCGGCCAGCATCTTCTTGGCCGCTTCGGGATCATAGGGGTCGTCCTTGATGTCCTTGTTGTAGGACCACATGGTCGGCGGGATCGGGTTGATGGCCGGCTGGCCGGCGCCCTGATAGACCGCGTCGATGATCGCCTTCTTGTTGACCGCCATGTTGAGGGCCTTGCGGACCTCGACCTTGTCGAAGGGCGGCATCGTGGTGTTGTAGGCCAGGTAGCCGATGTTGAGGCCTTCCTGCTCGTCGACCTTGAGGTTCGTGTCGGCCTGCAGGCCGGCAATGTCGGCCGGCGCCGGGTACGACATGATATCGCACTCGCCTGCCTTCAGCTTCTGCGCGCGCACGGCCGGATCGGTCGTGATTGCGAAGATCAGATCGTCGATCTTCTGGCGGCCGCCATAGTAGCCATCCCAAGCCGCATAGCGCACGACCGCATCGACCTGATAGTCGACGAACTGGAACGGACCGGTGCCGATCGGCTTCTGGGTGAACTGCTGCCTGGTGCCGGCCTTGTCGAGTTGGTCGGCATATTCCTTGGAGACGATCGAGGCGAAATCCATGCCGAGATCCGGCAGGAAGGCGACTTCAGGCTTGTTCAGCACGAACTTCACCGTCAGGTCGTCGACCTTGACGATTTCCTTCAGGAGATCCGGGAAGCCCATGCCGGTGAAATATTCCCAGCCGGTGCCTTCCAGATAGCTGTACCACGGGTTCTCCTTCTTCCACTGCCGTTCGAAGGAGAAGATCACGTCGTCGGCGTTGAGGTCGCGCGTCGGCGTGAAATAGTCGGTGGTCTGGAACTTCACGCCGGGCCGAAGCTTGAACGTGTATTCGAGACCGTCGTCGGAAACCGTCCAGCTCTCGGCGAGGCCGGGCGAGATGGTCGTCTTGCCGTGGTCGAACTCGACCAGACGCGAATAGATGGTACGTGACGACGCGTCGAAGTCGTTGCCACCGCTCCACGGCGACGGGTCGAAACCGGCCGGCGCCGCCTCCGAGCAATAGACCAGCTGCTTGGCGTTAGCCATGCCGCCGATGACGCTTGCGGCCAGCAACGCGGCCGCAAAAGTCAGTTTCTTTTTCATTGAGCACTCCCTGATGTTCTTCCAAGCCCCTCTATCAGGCTCGCGAAGCGCGCATATAAGCACCGTTTCTCCGGCTTTGGAACTCCCCGTTTGCCTAACCCACCGTAAGCAAAAAATAATTCTTTGGTTTTGCCAAATTTCAGAAAAAAATAGCAAAACCTGCTAATCACACTATTATTAACGACCGCATTTTTTTATTGATCGCCGATCTCGCTGATACAATAATCCACTGACTTCGAGTTCGCCGCCACCAGAACAGGAAGCAGCTTCCCAAGGCGTTGTCGGCGAAAGATTTTGACGGCAAATCTTTCCTGCCTTGCCGCAGGGGCAAGACTTGCACGGTCGCCGATAGTCGCAATACATAGATGGTACACTGGATTTCTTGGGGAATCCGCAACGCCGCCGTCCCTGTCATCCGGGAGGTGACGCGACATCCGGCAAGCAGCCATAACAAGAAGAACGACGAGGGAGGGACAGATGGCAAAATCCGCAAACACTCCGGCGAAAGCCAAAGCCGGAGCAAAACAGACCGGCGCCGACACGCCAAAAGCGCCATCTCCCAAAGCTGCCGCCAAAGGGACTGCCAAAACAGTCGCAAAGCCCGCCGCGAAAGGCGCGGCCAAGGCTGCGGGTGGCAAGACCGTGCCGGCGGCAAAGCCCGTTGCCGGCAAACAAGCGACGCCGGCAAAACCAACGTCGGTCAAGAGATTGCCGAAGGCGCTAACGGCGCTCGCCGCCGGGCTGCCGGAAAAGCCATGGCTCAAGAACTATCCCAAAATCGTTCCGGCCGAGATCGGCCCGCTGCCCCATAGTTCGATCGGCGACTTTCTTGTCGCCGCCTGCAAACAGTTCGCCGGCCAGCCAGCCTTTACCTGCATGGGCAAGGCCATCACCTATGCGGAACTCGAGCGGCAATCGGCAGCCTTCGGCGCCTATCTGCAGTCCAGGGGATTGCAAAAAGGGGCGCGCGTGGCGCTGATGATGCCGAACGTGCTGCAATATCCGGTGGCGATGATGGCGGTGCTGCGCGCCGGCTATACGGTGGTCAACGTCAACCCACTCTACACGCCACGCGAACTGGAACACCAGCTCAAGGATTCAGGCGCGCAAGCCATCGTCATTCTCGAGAACTTCGCCAGCACCTTGCAAGCGGTCATCGCCAGGACGGCGGTCAAGCATGTCGTGGTGGCCTCGATGGGCGACATGCTTGGCGGGCTGAAAGGGACGATCGTCAATTTCGTCGTGCGCCGGGTGAAGAAGATGGTGCCGGCCTGGTCGCTGCCCGGCCACGTCAAGTTCAACGCGGCACTGAAGGCTGGTGCCGGGATAAGCTTCAAGCCCGCCAAGGTCGCGGCTGATGATGTCGCCTTCCTGCAATATACTGGCGGCACCACCGGCATCTCGAAGGGCGCGACGCTGTTACATAGCAATGTGCTGGCCAATGTCGCGCAAAATGCGCTCTGGATCGAAGACGCCTACGCGGTCAAGCCGAAACCGGCGCATCCCAACCTTGTCTGCGCACTGCCGCTCTATCACATCTTCGCGCTGACGGTGAACGCGCTGATGGGGATGCAAATGGGTGGCCAGAACATTCTCATCCCCAACCCGCGCGATATTCCCGGCTTTGTGAAGGAGTTGCAGAAATACCCGGTCCATATCTTTCCGGGCCTCAACACGCTGTTCAACGCGCTGCTCAACAATGAGGATTTCCGCAAGCTCGACTTCAAGCCGCTGATCCTGACGCTGGGCGGCGGCATGGCGGTGCAGAAGGGGGTGGCGGAGCGCTGGAAGGCGCTGACCGGCTGCCCTGTCACCGAGGGCTACGGACTTTCGGAAACCTCGCCGGTGGCCACGGCCAACAAATTCAGCGACGGCAATTTCACCGGCACGATCGGCCTGCCGCTGCCATCGACCGAGATCGCCATCCGCGACGACGACGGCAACAACCTGCCGCTCGGCGAGGTCGGCGAGATCTGCATTCGCGGACCGCAAGTGATGGCCGGCTATTGGAACCGGCCGGACGAAACCGCCAAGGTGATGACCAAGGACGGTTTCTTCAAATCGGGCGATATGGGCTTCATGAACGAGGGCGGCTACACCAAGATCGTCGACCGCAAGAAGGACATGATCCTCGTGTCCGGCTTCAACGTCTACCCGAACGAACTCGAGGAGGTCGTGGCTATGCATCCAGGTGTGCTCGAAGTGGCCGCGATCGGCGTGCCGGACGAGCATTCAGGCGAAGCGCCGAAGCTGTTCGTGGTCAAGAAGGATCCGATGCTGACCACTGAGGCGCTGGCCGCCTATTGCCGCGAGAACCTGACCGGCTACAAGCGGCCCAAATATATCGAGTTCCGCACCGAACTTCCGAAGACGCCGGTGGGCAAGATCCTGCGGCGGGCGTTGCGGGAATAGGCGCGATTTTGAACGATTGCCTTGCCGGCGGCGAAGCGGTCGACCCGCGTGCCGGCCCTGACCCGGCGGCGTTCATCAGGGCGAACATGCGCCTGATGCCGGTGCCTTCGCTTCCCGAAATCCGGCTTTACACGGCCCATCCGGGGAGCGGTCTCAGACGGCTCTCCGATCCACAGGAAGAAGAAACCGAAGCCGACGAGAACGAACCGCAGCCACCCTATTGGGCCTATGCCTGGGCCGGCGGCGCGGTGCTCGCCCGCTACATTGTCGATCGGCCGCAGACAGTGGCGGGTCGCCGCGTGCTCGACCTCGGCGCCGGTTCGGGCCTCGTCGGCATCGCCGCGGCAAAGGCCGGCGCCAGCGAGGTGATCGCCGCCGAGATCGATCGCAACGGCGTTGCCGCACTCGGCCTCAATGCGGCGGCCAACGGCGTTACGATTACGGTCATCGGCGAAGACATCACCGCCGGACCACCGCCCGCGACCGATCTCATTGTGGCCGGCGACGTTTTCTACGACCAGCATGTCGGTGAGCGGCTCATGCCTTTCCTCGACCGCTGCCTGGCGGCCGGTATCGATGTGCTGGTTGGCGACCCTGGCCGCGCGTGGCTGCCCCGGTCACGGCTTCAACTGCTCGCCGAATATATCGTGCCGGATTTCGGGGAGGCCAGGCACGCCGCAACGAAACCGAGCGGCGTCTTCTCGCTCGAGCCGGTCAAATCGTTTCCTTGACCCGCGTCGAGAGAAAATCGGGCAGATCGGCCACCGAATCCAGAATGACGTCGGCGATTTGCGACAGAGATTCGCGCGTGCCGGTGCCGGAGAGGACGCCGATCGCCAGCCCGCAGCCGCCAGCCCGCGCCATCTCCAGATCGTGACGGTTGTCGCCGATCATGGCGATCTCGCCCGGCTTCAGGCCAGTCAGGTCACAAAAGGCGAGGATCGTATCCGGCGCCGGTTTCGGGTTGGCCACCGCGTCATAGCCATAGGCGGCGTCGAACAGCTGTGCGACACCGAGCGTAACCAGCGTCTTTTCCGCGCCGCTGGTCGAATCGTTGGTGGCGACGCCGAGCCGGTAGTCTTTCTTGTGAAGAACGCCAAGCGTGTCGACAATGCCAGGCAGCGCCACGGCCAATGCCGAACCCTTCATCGAGGTAATCTCGTTGAAATGCGCAACGGCGCTCATCTGATCTTCGTCGGACAGCCTGGGAAACCACAGTTCGACGACGTCGAGGTTGGAGCCGGAGGCGAAGATCGAGTCGGGCTTGAAGCGCTTGGCGGCGAAATCGAAGCCCGCCGCGGCGAGCAGCCTGTCGGCCTTCCAGCGATCGCCCTCGGCCGCTTCCATCGCCATGAAATCGGCGATGCCGAGCCAAGTCGCGTTGAAGTCGACAAGCGTTCCATCCTTGTCGAACAAAATTCCCTTGATGTCGCCCAAGCTTTTACTCCGATGCACGCAAATGGTGGATATGCCCCACTAGGCCAGCCGTCGAAGCGTCCCGCTTTGCGGCACTCTCCTTGCCTTCCACGACAGGCAGCAGTCCGGTCGCCAGTTCCTTGCCGAGTTCGACGCCCCACTGGTCGAAGGAATTGATGTTGAACAGCGTGCCTTCGACGAAGACGCGGTGCTCATAAAGCGCGATCAGACGCCCGAACGTATGCGGATCAAGCTTCTTGTAGAGGATCGTCACCGAAGGACGGTTGCCGGAGAAGACGCGATGCGGAGCGATCCTGTCGACATCGGCAGGCTTCATGCCCTTGGCCAGCATCTGCGTGCGCGCCTCCTCAAGCGTGCGGCCCTTCATGAAGGCTTCCGACTGCGCCAGGCAGTTGGCGAGCAGCAGGTCGTGTTGGTGCTTGAGATCGGGCTCATGGCCGATCGCCGCGGCAAGGAATTCGACCGGAATGAAATCGGTGCCCTGATGCAGCAACTGGAAGAAGGCGTGCTGGCCGTTGGTGCCGGGCTCGCCCCAGACCAGCGGGCCGGTCGGCGTCGTCACCGCGCCGCCGTCGAGGGTGACGCTCTTGCCATTCGATTCCATGTCGAGCTGCTGCAGATAGGCCGGCAGCCTGGACAGCCGCTGGTCGTAGGGAATGACCGCGCGGGCGGGATATTTGCAGATCACCCGATGCCACCAGCCGATCAGCCCCAACAGCGCCGGCAGGTTCTTGCCCAGCGGCGCGGTGCGAAAATGTTCGTCCATCTCGTGGGCGCCATCGAGGAAGGCGCGAAAATTTCGCGGACCGACAGCGATCATGACCGGCAGACCGATCGCGCCCCAGACCGAATAGCGGCCGCCGACCCAGTCCCAGAAGCCGAAGACGCGATCAGCCTCGATACCGAACTTCGCCACCAGATCGAGCGCCGTCGAAACGGCGGCGAAATGCTTGCCGACGGCTTCCTTGCCGAGCGCCTTTTCTATCCATTTGCGCGCCGTCTCGGCATTGGTCATCGTCTCGACCGTGGTGAAGGTCTTCGAAGCGACGATGAACAAGGTGGTTTCGGCGGAAAGGCCCTTCAGCGTGTCGTGGATGTGGGCGCCGTCGATGTTGGAGACATAGTGCGCGCGCGGCCCGTCGTGATAGGGCGCCAACGCCAGCGTCGCCATGGCCGGGCCAAGATCGGAACCGCCGATGCCGATATTGACGATGTCGGTGATCTTCTTGCCGGTGGCGCCAGTCGCCTTGCCTGAACGCACGGCGTCGGCGAAGGCGCCCATGGCGTCGAGCACGGCGAGGACCTCTTTTTTTACATCCTGCCCGTCGAGCACCACGCCCTTGCCGCTGAGGTTGCGCAGCGCCGTGTGCAGCACGGCGCGATCCTCGGTGATGTTGATCTTCTTGCCCTCGAACATCGCGGCGCGCCGGCCCTGGAGGTCGGCCGCTCCCGCCAGCTTCTCCAGCAGGTCCATGGTGCGCGCGTCGACGGCGCATTTCGACCAGTCGAGCAGCAGGTCGCCGTCGGTGGCGGAGAATGTCTGGAAGCGCTTGGGATCGGCGGCGAAAGCCTCGCGCATGCTGCCGGACGCGCTCGCGCGGTGATCGCGCAACGCGGCGAGCTGTTTTTGAAAGGACGATTGATCCACTGCCGAACTCCGAGCCTTAACATGTCATCACTAGAGGCCGGATGTTTCCGGCGCATGTCGTCGCGCCACTGTATCGAGCCGATTTCCCTTCGTTTCAATATGGAGCGATGCCGCATTGGCATCACACTCCTGTGTTGCGGCGCAGCAAAAAAGCCGTGAAAGATCACTGGCATAAATCCCAGCGATCAGAAAAATTGATTGGCGCAATACCTTGTGCCACCGTTACATTTGACTGGGCCAGCCAAGCGAAAAAAGCTGGCCATCGAGGAACCATCTTCCATGCCACAGCGAAACGATACGGCCATATGGTCTGGCCTGTTCCGGATTTCGGCGGAATCCGGCCAGACCTTGCAGGCACAGATCCGTCAGGCGATCGTCGCCGCCATCCTGGACCGGCAGATTGCCGCTTCGATGCCGCTGCCATCGTGCCGGATTCTGGCTGAAAAACTCGGCGTTGCCCGCGGCACCGTGGTGCTGGCTTTCCAGCAACTGGTCGACCAGGGGTTCCTGGTGGCGCGCGAACGGCGCGGCCATTTCGTCAATCCCGACGTGCTGGCGACTCCGGCCAAGCCGCACCAGAAGGCGCCCGACCAGGCCAATGAGATCGACTGGAAGGCGCGCCGGCAGATCGCTGCCAGCGACATGCCCCCGCCGGCAAAGCATGACAACTGGATCAAGTCGTCCTACCCCTTCGTCTACGGCCAGTTCGACCCGGCGCTGTTCCCGACCGCCGAATGGCGCGAATGCAACCGCATGGCGCTGGCTGTGCTCGAAATCCGCAACTGGGCGTCCGACATGGTCGACCGCGACGATCCGCTGCTGATCGAGCAGATCCAGGCACGGCTGTTGCCGCGGCGCGGCATCTTTGCCAATCCGGACGAGATCATCGTGACGCTCGGCGCCCAGAACGCGCTCTATATGCTCGCCACCCTGCTGATGACCAAGGGCTCCAAAGTGGCGATGGAAGATCCGGGCTATCCAGACGCACGCTCGATATTCCGGCTGGCGGGCGCCGATATCGCGCCGGTTCCGGTCGACCAATCCGGCATCGTAACCGCTTCCATCCCCAATGATTCCGGCTTCGTCTTCGTGACGCCCAGCCATCATTGCCCGACCATGGTGCCGCTGTCGGCGGAGCGCCGACAGGATCTACTGTCGCGGGCCAACCGCTACAACCAGATCATCATCGAGGACGGCTATGACAGCCAGCTTCTGGACGAGGCGCCGCAACAGGCGCTGAAGAGCCTCGACCGGTCCGGCCGCGTCGTCTATGTCGGCTCGATGTCGAAAACGCTGGCTCCCGGCTTGCGGCTCGGCTACATCGTCGCCTCCGCCGGATTGATCTCGGAGCTTCGCGCGCTGCGCCGCTTCATGCTGCGGCATCCGCCGGCCAACAATCAGCGCGCGGTGGCGCTGTTCCTGTCGCTGGGCCATCACGAGGCGCTGGTGCGTCGGCTCTCTTCCGCCTTCGACGAGCGGCGCAAGCGTCTGGTCCATGCGATTTCCGCCTTCCTGCCGGAGTGGCGTTCGACCGACTCGGCCGGCGGCACATCGCTCTGGCTCGAAGGGCCACGCGGCACCGATTCGCGCGGCCTGGCCGAGGCTGCCGCCTCGCGCAGCGTCATCATCGAGCCCGGCGACCGCTTCTTCGACCGCACCGAAAAGCCTTCGCGTTTTATGCGCTTGGGCATTTCCTCGATCGCGCTGCAGCACATCGAGCCCGGCATCCGCGAACTGGCGACAGCTGCGGGCCGCAGGCCAGCGGCGGCCTGACCCTTCTCCCGAACGGAGCCGGAACCGGCTCCGTTCCCTTGGAGAGGTCCTTTAGCACTCTGGCATATGCGACCATGTCGGCTGGCCCATAGGCTGTGCCAATGCCGGCGGCATAGTCGAGGGATAAAGGGGACGAAGCAGGCCGATGGTGGACCAACCGCCGCCGCCCGCTTCGCAGCTAAAGGTGGAGTGCCTCGATGTCAGTGGCTCTTGAGAAGCCGGATTCGCCCGCGGACCAGCGTTCGCGGCGATCAGGCGGGCGCGAAGCGCGCCGCGCCATGCGGGCGGCACCACTTGCCGACGACATCAAGCCGGTGCGCGCCGGCCTCGAAGGCGGCAGCTACGGACCGCTCAGTGAAAACGACCGCGAGCGCATCCACGAGGCGGTGCTGACGCTGCTCGAGACGGTCGGCTTCGCCAACGCCATCCCCTCCTGCATCGAGGCGCTGACCAAGGCCGGCGCCACCTATGGCGACGACGGCCGCGTCCGCTTCCCGCGGGCGCTCGTTCTCGACACCATCAAAAAGGCGGCACGGCATTTCACCTTGCACGGCCAGGATCCGAAGCACGACATGCTGATCAAGGGCAAGCGCGTGCATTACGGCACGGCAGGGGCCGCCGTGCACCTGGTCGATGTCGAGAAGCGCGAATACCGCGAGTCGCTGCTGCAGGACATCTATGACGCCGCCCGCATCGTCGAAGGGCTGGACAACATCCATTTCTTCCAGCGGCCGATGGTGCCGCGCGACATTCCCGATCCGCTCGAGATGGATTTCAACACGCTCTATGCCTGCGTGATGGGCACGTCGAAACATGTCGGGACCTCGTTCACGGTGCGCGAGAACGTCAAGCCGGCGCTCGACATGCTCTACGCGATCGCCGGCGGCGAGGAGAATTTCCGGGCACGGCCGTTCGTCTCCAATTCGAATTGCTTCGTCGTGCCGCCGATGAAATTCGCCGAGGATGCCTGCGGCGTGCTCGAAGCCTGTGTCGAAGGCGGCATCCCGATTCTTTTGCTCTCCGCCGGCCAGGCCGGCGCGACCGCTCCTGCTGCAATCGCCGGTGCGGTTGTGCAGGCGGTGGCCGAGGTGCTCGTCGGCCTCGTTTATGTCAACGCCATCAAACCCGGACATCCGGCGATCTTCGGCACCTGGCCGTTCGTGTCGGATCTCAGGACCGGCGCCATGTCGGGCGGTTCGGCCGAGCAGGCGGTGCTGACCGCGGCCTGCGCGCAGATGGCGCAATTCTATGACCTGCCCGGCGGTTCGGCCGCTGGCATGACGGATTCGAAATTGCCCGATATCCAGTCCGGCTACGAAAAGGGCATCACCGACGTGATGGCCGGTCTTGCCGGCCTCAACCTCGTCTATGAATCGGCCGGCATGCATGCCTCGCTGCTCGGCTTCTGCCTGGAAAGCCTGATCATCGACAATGACATGCTCGGCCATTGCCTGCGTTGCGTGCGCGGCATCGAGGTGACCGACGAAGCGCTGTCTATCGACACCATCGCCGAGGTTTGCCTGAATGGACCGGGTCACTATCTCGGCAACGAACAGACGCTAAGGCTGATGCAGACCGAATATTTCTATCCGGCCGTCGGCGACCGCTTTTCGCCGAAGGAATGGAATGAGAAAGGCAGGCCCGACATCCTGCAGCGGGCGATCATCGAGAAGAAACGCATTCTCGCCGAGCGCTTTCCCCGCCATGTGCCGAAGATGATCGACGACAAGCTGCGCGCCCGCTTCGGTGAGATCATCAAGCTGCCGCGCGGCAGTATGGGCGGGTGAGCTTACCTGCCGAGGCAGTCAATCCGCGCTGAGGCCATAGCGTTCGACGACTTCGGCGCTGATCAGCTTGGCATGCAGCGTCATCAGCACGATCTGCGCATCGAAGCTGTCGCCGGTCTCAAGCGCCGCCTCGATCCGGCGCTCCGCGTCCAGCATGTCTTCACGGCCATTGGACCGTTCGAACGCTTCCCGTCCGGCAATACAATAGCCGAACAGCCGCGCCACCGATGGATAGGCCTGCGGTGGCGGCTCGTCGGGCCAGTGATCCTTCATCAGATTGACGATGGTGAGTTTTACGCCCTCCGGCACAAGAGCGGGATGGAGGTCGGCACCGCGCAACGCCGCGTCGAGTTGCCTGAGATCGCCCGAGCGGCCGAACATTCCGAGGAAACCTGGAGAAGAGCGCCGTCGGGCCATCATGTTCCTATCCGTTTCCAGTCATATGGCACCGCGATCATTGTTATGCACGCGCAGGCTGCGCGCGGCGAAGCGCCTCTATCCGCTCACGGCCAGCAACAGGACACCGGCGAGGACCGATCCCGCCAGCGTCGGCAGCATGCCGACCTTGAGCTTCAGGATGGCGATCATGGCGGCGCATGACAGCAGCGCCGCGCGCCAGTCGATGGATAAGAGTACAGGAACGTTCATTCCACCCATGCTGCGCACCTCACCGAAGATGACGTGCAAGGCGAACCATAGAGCGAGATTCATGATGACGCCGACGACGGCGGCGGTGATCGCACCGAGCGCCGCCGACAGCGCCTTGTTGCCGCGCAGCGCTTCGATGTAGGGCGCACCGAGGAATATCCAGAGGAAACATGGGGTGAACGTGACCCAGAGCGTGAGCAACGCCCCAAGCGACCCGGCAAGCAGCGGGCTCAGCGCGCCGGGTTGGCGGAACGCGGCAAGAAAGCCGACGAACTGCAGGACCAGAATGAGCGGACCGGGCGTCGTTTCCGCCAGCCCAAGGCCATCGACCATCTCACGGGGCGCCAGCCAGCCAAAAGAGCCGACCGCTGCCTGCGCGACATAGGCAAGGACTGCATAGGCGCCGCCGAAGGTGACGACCGCCATGACGCTGAAGAACCTGCCGATCTCACTCCAAACGCTGGCGGATCCGGTGAACACCCAGATGAGAAGCACAGGCCCGAGCCAGATCGGCAGCCAGATCGCCAAGGTGCGCGGCGCATGCCATTTCGTCGGCCTGGTGTGGTTCAGTTCACCGCGCTCGAACATCAGGTCGACCGCGCCCTTGATATCGGGAGCATCGCCCTTGCCGTGCGCAGAACCGGAGAAAAGGCCCGGCGCAACGCGATTGCCGATCCAGCCTGTCAGGCCCGCAAGCAGGATGATGAGCGGAAACGGCATATTCAATGCGTAGATGGCGATGAAGGCGGCGAGCGCGATCGACACCATTGCCCGGTTCTTCAGGGCACGCCGTCCGATCCGAATGACCGCCTCGATGACGATAGCGAGCACGGCCGCCTTCACCCCGAAGAACAGCGCCTCCACAAGCGGCGCGTCGCCATACAGCGCATAGAGGGTGCTCAAGGCGAGCATCACAATCGCGCCCGGCACGACGAACAGGATGCCGGCGACCAGACCGCCGAGCGTCCGGTGCAGCAGCCAGCCGATGTAGACGGCAAGCTGCTGGGCCTCCGGGCCGGGCAGCAGCATGCAGTAATTCAATGCATGCAGGAAACGCTGTTCGCCGATCCAGCGCCTTTCCTCGACCAGTTCCCTGTGCATGAGCGCGATCTGCCCGGCCGGCCCGCCGAAGGAGAGCAAGCCGATTTTCGCCCAGACCTTCACGGCCTCGCTGAACGTCGGCACCGGCGGCGCCAGGGCGGTCTCGCCCGTTTTTTCGGAAGCCCCTGTTTTGCCAGAAGTCTGGACACTCATGCTGGTTTGCCCGCGCTTGGCCAATTGTGCGTCTCTTCGGTGGCGTCGCGGCACCAGCGAAAAAACGCGTCGTAAAGCAGCATCCCTGCCTGCAACTGTTCCAGATCGTCGCGAAACATTCGCGACAGGCCAAGCGAGGCGGCCAGGAATCCGGCCGCCTGGGGGGCCAGATCGAGGCTTGCCGTATCGGCCGCGCGCACAATCATGGCGAGACGGTCGAGCGGCTCGGATTCGAGCCCGAACTCTTCGATCATCGTGTCAAAGGTGCAGCGTTCGCCCCGGTGCGACCAGAACACATCGTCGATGTCGAAAGGCACGGCCTGAAAGCGATCCGCGGCGGCCGCGACTTCGGCGGCCTCGACAAAGAGAAAAACCGCGCCCGGATCGATGAAACGCCGGATCAGCCAGGGACAGGCGATGCGATCGACCTTGGGGCGAGCCCGCGTCACCCACACGGTGCGGCCTTTGTCGTCGCGGGGCGGCATCTTGTCAGTGCGGACCAAGAGCCCCTTGGCCTCGCGCCAGGCCTCGAAGCCGCCTTCGAGGGATTCGGCGGCAATGCCCTCATGCCGCAGCCAGGCGGCCACACCTTGCGAGAGCTTTTGGCCTTTCTGGCAGACGACGGCCACCCGGCTGCCGGCGAAGTCGGCCGCCCAGGCCGGGACGGTTTTGAAATCACGCCGGCAGGATGTCGGCAGCAGGCGCGGATCGGCGTTGTAATCATCATCGACGCGAACATCGATGATCGCGGGCGCGCCCGGCAGACCAATCAAACGGGACAATTGCGATACGGTGATAGCGGTTGTTGACGGCATGGCGTCCACCTCCTTGAAAGAGAAGCTTGGACGCGAACGTTGGGCTGACGCCTCACGGGGTCGTCGCGATGCACCCCTTGCTATGATGGTGGGTTTGTCGCGCCCGCTTGTCAAGCATCATCCGTCGCCCTTGTCCCATTCCGTCGCCAAGCGGGTTCAGGAAAAAGGACACAGCTCGATTGCACTGGCTCTTGCGTTGGGTTGACAGGCGGATAGGTCCACTATATTTAACTTAGAGGTTAATTAACTTCAAGGCTAATCGACATGCCAATGGACCACCTCTCGACGACATTCGCCACGCTGGCCGATCCGACGCGGCGCGCCATATTGGCAAGGCTGGCACTGGGTGAAGCGACCGTGAATGAGCTGGCAGCCCCATTCGCCATGAGCCTGCCGGCAGTTTCCAAGCACCTCAAAGTGCTGGAACACGCCGGACTGATCACGCGCGGACGGGAGGCGCAGTGGCGGCCGTGCCGGCTGGAAGCTGGGCCGCTGAAGGACGTTTCCGGTTGGCTGGAGCACTATCGCCGTTTCTGGGACGACAGTTTCGATCGCATGGCCGTCTATCTCAACGAAATCCAGACCAAGGGAGACCCGGATGGCCGCAAGAACTGAGACAGCTGAAGCAGCGCAATACGCACTGGAGATTTCGCGCCTGTTCGATGCACCGCCGGATCTGGTGTTCGAGCTGTGGACGACGCCGGAGCATCTGGTGCGCTGGTGGGGGCCAAGGAATTTCTCCTCGACCACGGAAATATTCGAATTCCGCGAAGGCGGACGCTACCGCCACCTTATCCACGGGCCTGACGGCCAGACCTATGCCATGTCGGGGATCTTTCGCGAGATTGTCGTGGCAAAGCGCATCGTGTTCACATTTGCTTGGGACGAAGGCGACGTCCAGGGTCGATTTGAGACGATGGTGACGGTGACCATGGCCGCCGAGGGCGACCGCACACGGCTGACTTTCAGACAGGAGCCGTTCGCCGACGTCGAAACCCGGGATTCTCATATTGAGGGCTGGAGCGAATGCCTGGACAAGCTCGGCGTCTGTCTGGCGAGCATTTGAGAAGAAGTCTCGCTCGGCGGCCTGTCGGGCGCAGCCGGCACAATTCAAGAACCACGAGGCAAGACGATGAAAAAGACCTATCACGGCAGCTGCCATTGCGGCGCGGTGCATTTCGAGGCCGATATCGACCTCGCCGAGGGTATCCGCAAATGCAATTGCAGCTTCTGCTGGAAACTCGGCTACCGAAAGTCGTTCGCAGCCTATGAAGCCGTAAGGGTGACGGATGGACGCGACCGTATGCGGGAATACAAGGCGACCCCGTCCAACTGGCCGGAAGGCGACATCAACCACTATATGTGCCCGAACTGCGGCGCGAATTTTCTCTCGCGCGGCTATCTCGACTTCATGGGCGGCAATTTCTGGGCGGTGAACGTCGCCTGCCTCGACGACGTCACCGAAGAGGAGCTCGCTGCGGCACCAATCGTCTATGAGGACGGCAAGCGCAACCGGCAGATGGAAGCGCCTGCGATCACCAGCTATTTGTAGAGCAGCGACGCACCGGCGGCGGCTCGATCCGGACCAAGCCGCCGTTTGTGCAGCCGCGGCGCTCCAGCGTTCAGTGATTGTCCCTCGGCACGCCGCTGGTGTGCGCGACATCCTGATATTTTACCGCCGGCTTCAGCACCATGCCAGCCGAAAACTGGTCGACCATGCCGCGCTGGATCTCCTGCCAGGGCGTCTGGTGCTTGGGATAGTGATAGCCGCCATTGTTCTGCAGCTCGGCGCGGCGCCGCGTGATCTCGTCATCGGTGACGAGGATGTCGGCGGTGCCCTTGCGCAGGTCGATGCGGACGCGGTCGCCGGTCTTCAGCAGCGCCAGCCCGCCGCCTATTGCCGCTTCGGGCGAAGCGTTGAGGATCGACGGTGAGCCCGATGTGCCCGACTGGCGGCCGTCGCCGATGCAGGCCAGCGCGTGGATGCCCTTCTTGATGAGATAGGCCGGCGGCTGCATGTTGACGACCTCGGCGCCACCGGGATAGCCGATCGGGCCGGCCCCACGCATGAACAGAATGGTATGCTCGTCGATGCCTTGCGCCGGATCGTCGATGCGGGCGTGGTAATCCTCCGGCCCGTCGAAGACCATGGCGTTGCCCTCGAAAGCCTCGGGGTCCTTCGGATTGGACAGATAGCGCTCGCGGAATTCCGGCGAGATGCCGCTGGTCTTCATGATCGCCGAATCGAAGAGATTACCCCTGAGATTGATGAAGCCGGCATTGGCTTTCAACGGCTCCGCGACGGTGCGAATGACATCGAGATTCTCGTTGACGGCGCCTTTGCAATTGTCGCCCATGGTTTTGCCGTTGACAGTCATGGCATCGGGATGAGGCAACAACCCGGCTTTCATCAGTTCGGCGACGACGGCGGGCACGCCGCCTGCGTGATGATAGTCCTCGCCGAGATACTCGCCCGTCGGCTGCAGATTGACGATGAGCGGCACCTTGAGGCCGATCTTCTGCCAGTCGTCATTGTCGAGCGGCACGCCGAGATGGCGGGCAATCGCGTTGAGATGGATCGGTGCGTTGGTCGAGCCGCCAATGGCCGAATTGACGACGATGGCGTTCTCGAAGGCCTTGCGGGTCATGATGTCGGACGGCTTCAGGTCCTCGTGCACCATGTCGACAATGCGCTTGCCTGTCTCATAGGCGATCTGGCCGCGCTCCCGATAAGGCGCCGGAATCGCGGCCGAGCCCGGCAATTGCATGCCGAGCGCCTCGGCCAGCGAATTCATCGTGGTGGCGGTGCCCATGGTGTTGCAATAGCCGGTGGACGGCGCCGAGGAGGCGACAATGTCCATGAACTCGTCATAGTCGATCTCGCCGGCCGACAGGCGCTGGCGCGATTCCCAGACGATGGTGCCGGACCCCGTACGCTTGCCCTTGTGCCAGCCGTTCAGCATCGGGCCGACCGAGAGCGCGATCGCCGGAATGTTGACCGTGGCGGCCGCCATCAGCAGCGCCGGCGTGGTCTTGTCGCAGCCGATGGTGAGCACGACGCCATCGAGCGGATAGCCGTAGAGCACCTCGACCAGGCCGAGATAGGCGAGGTTGCGATCGAGTGCGGCGGTCGGACGCTTGCCGGTCTCCTGAATCGGATGGCACGGGAATTCGAAGGGGATGCCGCCCATCGAGACGATGCCCTCGCGCACGCGCTTGGCCAGTTCGATATGATGGCGATTGCAGGGCGACAGATCCGAGCCGGTCTGGGCGATGCCGATTAGCGGCTTGCCCGACATCAGTTCGGCGCGCGTCAGCCCATAATTCAGGTAGCGCTCGAGATAAAGCGCCGTCATGCCCGGATTGTCGGGGTTGTCGAACCACTCCTGCGAGCGAAATTTCTTCTTTCCGGTGGGGGCGCCTGCCATCATGGTCTCCGTATTTGTAGGACAAATCGATATGACAATGCGCGAGTGCAGGCAAGGGGCTCGCGCAATCCTGACCCGCACTTTGGTGCGATAGACATGTCCGCACCCCTGCGCTAGAGCGACGTGCGTCCACTTGGACGCACAAAGTACGCTCTAGCATTTTTGAGTCTTCGCATCGTGCTTTCCGAAAATCGATTCTGATTTTCGGGCCGATGCGATAAGCTTCGGGCCTGTCTTTTCCGGGGAGATTTAGATGGCTTTGGTGATTGAAGGCGAGGAGCGCATCGCCGCACCCTTGCAGAAAGTGTGGGAAGCGCTGAACGATCCGGACATTCTGCGGCAAACCATTCCCGGCTGCCAGAGCCTGGAAAAGAAGTCGGATACAGAGATGGCGGCGACCGTCGTGCTGAAGATCGGGCCGATCAAGGCGACGTTCAACGGCGAGGTAACCCTGAAGAACCTCAAGCCGCCGCACTCCTACACGATCCAGGGAGAGGGCAAGGGCGGCATTGCCGGCTTCGCCAAGGGCGGCGCCGACGTTACGCTGACATCAGATGGGGAGGATACCACAATCCTCAAATACGCGGCCAAGGCCGATGTCGGCGGAAAGATCGCGCAGCTTGGCAGCCGGCTGATCGAATCGACCTCGAAGAAACTGGCGGGACAGTTTTTTTCAAGCTTCGGCGAAAAGGTGGGTGGCTGAGCCTCCCCTTTAGCGATTACTCGAACACGATGCTTGGCACCGCCGCTTCGGCCGCTCCGCGTTCCTCATTGACCCGGCCCCAGACCTTCGATGCGATGTCGCGGTAGATTCTCGCTTCGGCGCTGTCGGGTTTCGAGACGACCACTGGTGTGCCTGCATCCGAGCTCTCGCGGATGCCCATTTCGAGCGGCACTTCGCCGAGGAAGGTGACGCCGAGACGTTCGGCCTCGCGGCGGGCGCCGCCATGGCCGAAAATGTCGTAGCGCTTGCCGGTGTCGGGGGCGAGGAAGTAGCTCATGTTCTCGACGATGCCCAGCAGCGGCACGTCGACCTTTTTGAACATGTTGAGACCCTTGCGCGCATCGATCAGCGCCAGATCCTGCGGCGTCGAAACGATGACGGCCCCGGCCAGCGGCACCTGTTGGGCCATGGTGAGCTGAGCGTCGCCGGTACCGGGCGGCATGTCGACGACGAGCACGTCGAGCGGGCCCCATTCGACCTCGCGCAGCATCTGCGTCAGCGCCGACATCACCATCGGCCCGCGCCAGATCATCGGCGTCTCCTCGTCGACGAGAAAGCCCATCGACATCACCTTCAGGCCGTAATTCTGCATGGGTTTCAGGATCTTGCCGTCGACGGTCTGCGGGCGGCCGTGGATATTGAGCAGCCGCGGCATGGACGGGCCGTAGATATCGGCGTCGAGCACGCCGACCTTCAGGCCGTTGGCGGCGAGGCCTAACGCGAGGTTGACGGCGGTGGTCGACTTGCCGACGCCGCCCTTGCCGGAGGCCACCGCGATTATCGCCTCAATGCCAGGCACGCCGCGCTTGCCCTGGCTGTGTGAGGCGGGCGCCTGGGGCGCCGGTCGCGTGGGTGCGGCTGGCGGCGCGGGCCTGGGTGCAGGCCGCGGCGGAACAGGGGCCTCCATGCCGCCACCCTTCTTCTCCGCCGTCAGCGCAACCACGGCGCCGGCGACACCTGGAATCGCCTTCACCACCCGTTCGGCAGCGGCGCGCAGCGGCTCCATTTCCTGGGCGCGGGCTGCAGGAACGGTAATGGAGAAAAAGACCTTGGCGTCGGCAATGAAAATCTCGGAAACCATGCCGAGATCGACGATGTTGCCGGTGAAGTCCGGGCCGTTGACCGTCTTCAGGCGCTCGGTGACGATTTCCTTGGTGACGTTTTCCTGGAGGGCGGGCATCAGCTTTTTCCTCTGCTTTTGCGCATGAGATAATGCAGTTCCCGAGCAGAACCAAGCGGCGGAACGACACGCCGGGTGGCGTGCGCCCAAAAACCTGCATTGGCTTGTAGGGTTTTGCGGGAGCCGAACGTCCTTGGGGTAGGACGCACGCCGACCGCGCAGGCAGTGGTCGCCAGAAGACGAAGCGACCCTATTTCCTGGGCTTTCGGACGTGCCCAAGCAGGAAAGGAGACTGTCATGCTGGCAAATAGCAACGCAACAGCAAACCTCGCAGTGAAGGACCTGACCAGGGCCAAGGCCTTCTACCACGGCATCCTGGGTTTGACGGAGGTTCACAATGAGGGTGGCGAACTGATCGTCTACAAAAGCGGCGACACCAGCATCAATGTGTATCACTCGGAATTCGCCGGCACCAACAAGGCGACGGCGGTGACCTGGATGGTCGGCGACGAGATCGGCAACATCGTCAAGGCGCTGAAATCGAAGGGTGTTGTTTTCGAGCACTACGACATGCCTCGCACGACGATGGAAGGCGATATCCACGTCGGTCACGGCATGAAGGTTGCCTGGTTCAAGGATCCGGACGGCAATATACTGAACCTTGTGGACAGGTAGTTCCTGGCGACGGCATCAGACGCGAGGTCAGCTTGCGAGGCTGACCGCCAGGTAGGTGAGCGCCGAGATCGCGGCGGTGGCAGGCAAGGTCACCACCCAGGCGATGACGATGTTGCCGGCGATACCCCAGCGCACCGCGGAGACGCGGCGGGCAGCACCAACGCCAATGATGGCGCCGGTGATCGTATGGGTGGTGGAAACGGGGATACCAAGCCATGTGGCGGCGAACAGCGTGATCGCGCCGCCGGTCTCGGCGCAGAAGCCCTGCATCGGGTTCAGCCGCGTGATTTTCGAGCCCATCGTATGAACGATGCGCCAGCCGCCAAACAATGTGCCCAGGGCCAATGCCGACTGGCAAGTGAGCACGACCCATAGCGGCACATGGAAACTTCCACCCAGCATGCCTTGCGAATAGAGCAGCACGGCGATGATGCCCATGGTTTTCTGGGCGTCGTTGCCGCCGTGCCCGAGCGAATAGAGCGAGGCGGAGACGAACTGCATGACACGGAAAGTACTGTCCACGGCAAACGGAGTCTGACGCACGAACAGCCAGGAAACGAGAAGGACCAGGAGCAGAGCCAGCAGGAACCCTGTCGCTGGCGACAGCACGATGGCCGCAATGGTCTTGCCAAGACCAGACCAGACGATGGCGCCGGCGCCAGCCTTGGCAACCCCGGCGCCGACCAGGCCGCCGATCAACGCATGCGAGCTGCTCGAAGGGATGCCGGCAATCCAGGTGACGATGTTCCAGACAATGGCGCCGACAAGGGCAGCGAAGATCACAGCCGGCGTGACGATGCTGGCATCGATGATGCCCTTTCCCACTGTTTCTGCAACATGGAGGCCGAAGAACATAAAGGCGATGAAGTTGAAGAAAGCCGCCCAGAACACGGCATAATGCGGCCTCAGCACCCGGGTGGAGACGATGGTGGCGATGGAGTTGGCGGCGTCGTGCAGGCCGTTGAGAAAATCGAAGAAGAGCGCGACGGCGACAAGGCCGATCAGCAGGGGAAAGGCGATTGTCGCTTCCACTACACGTTCTCGATGACGATGCCGCTGATCTCGTTGGCGACGTCCTCGAAACGGTCGACCACTTTCTCGAGCTGACCATATATCTCACTGCCGATCAGGTAGGCCATGGGATCGCTGCGGCCATGCCTTTTGAACAGGTCCTTCAGGCCTTGCTCGTGCAGATCGTCAGCACGGCCTTCGGCACGCATGACCTCCTCGGCGATGGCGTTGAGGCGCGCGCTGTTGGCGCCGACCTTGCTGAGCAATGGGATCGCCTCGGCGACCAGCTTGGCGGCATCGACAATGACGCCGCCCATCTCCTGCATCAGCGGATCGAACTCCCTCTTCTCGAACAATCTTACCGTCTTGACGGTCTTGTGCATCATGTCGATGGCGTCATCCATCGACTGAATCAGATCCTTGATGTCGCCGCGATCAAACGGCGTGATGAAGGAGCGGCGCACGGAAAGCAGGACTTCGGCGGTGATGTGATCGGCCTCGTCCTCGAGATCGATGATCTTCTGGCACCAGCGGTCGATGTCCTTGCCCTGGAGAAGCTGCTGGAGCGCTTCAGCGCCGCCGACCACGGTACGGGAATGCTGCTCGAACAGATCGAAGAAGCGATCTTCGCGCGGCAGCAGCTTGCGGAACCAGCCCAGCATGTTCGATCTCCCGTCGTGCCGTTTCATCCACATAGCGCCGCATTCCGCCGCGGGAAACAGCAAGCCGGCTAAAAGATGTGGATGTGAGCCGATTGCAGGTGCGGCTTGCGGTGGGACACAATTTCCCCGACCTTGGGCGAAAGGATCGGAAAGATGGCATGATCGACAAGCTGGAGTTCTTCATCGCGCTGGCCAGGGAAGAGCATTTCGGCCGGGCGGCCGAGTTGTGCGGCGTCACCCAGCCGACGCTGTCGGCGGGGATCAAGCAGCTCGAGGGCCAACTCGGCGTGATGCTGGTGCTGCGCGGCTCACGCTTCCAGGGCCTGACGCCGGAAGGCAAGCAGGTGCTGGTGTGGGCGCGCCGCATCGTCGGCGATAGCAGGACGATGCGCGAGGAGATGCGGGCGGCGCGCCACGGCCTGTCGGGCCGCATCCGCATCGCCGCCGTACCGACCGCGCTCGCCATGGTGGCGCGGCTGACGACGCCGTTCCGCGAGAAGCATCCGGGCGTCACTTTCTCGGTGCTGTCGCGGACCTCGATCGAGGTGCTGACCCTGCTCGGCAATTTCGATATCGACGCCGGCATCACCTATCTCGACAACGAACCGCTGGGCCGGGTGACCAGCGTGCCGCTCTATGACGAGCGCTACCAACTGATCACCGCGACCGGAAACACCTATTCCGACCGCGACAAAGTGACATGGGCCGAACTCAGCCAGCTGCCGCTCTGTCTTTTGACGCCAGACATGCAGAATCGCCGCATCATCGACCAGCATCTGGCCGAAGCCGGCGTTCAGGTGCGGCCGACGCTCGAATCCAATTCGATGATCGTGCTGTTTTCACATATCCGCACCGGCAAGTGGTCGTCGATCATGCCGCTCAACCTCGCGGAAACATTCGGCTTTTCCGAGCCGATCCGGGCCATCCCGATCGTCGAGCCGGATGCCAGCCACACAGTCGGGCTGGTGGCGACGCCGCGCGAGCCGCACACGCCGCTGGTCTCGGCGCTGCTGGACGAGGCGATGGCGCTGGCGGACGATTTCCGCGCCCAGCACTAGGCTAAACAATGCGTGTCGAAACGGCTTGATAGAAGATTTCTATCAAGCGACGAAACAGCTTTATTGATTCCACGGGTTTCCTCTGATTTTGTAAAGACTTAGCGACAAATCGCTATCGACCAGGGAGGGCGCTGCATGACGATGCAGCTAGCAAGTACCGAGATCGCGTCGCGCACGGCGGCGATCGTCCAGGAGATGAAGGGCCTCGAAGGCCCGCTGCTGCCGATCCTCCACGGCATCCAGGAAGAGTTCGGCCATGTGCCGCAGGAAGCACTGCCCGTCATCGCCGATGGGCTGAACCTCTCCAGGGCCGAGGTGCACGGCGTCGTCACCTTCTATCATGATTTCCGCGCCCGCCCGGCCGGCCGGCACGTGCTCAAGCTCTGCCAGGCAGAGGCTTGCCAGTCGATGGGTTCGGACGCCGTCGCCGCCAAGATCAAGCAGTTGCTCGGCATCGGTTTTCACGAGACCACCCGCGATGGCTCGGTGACACTCGAGCCGGTTTATTGCCTCGGGCTTTGCGCCTGTTCGCCATCGGCGATGCTGGACGGCGAGGTGATCGGGCGGCTCGATGACGAGAAGATCGAAGAGATCGTCGCGGAGCTGCGCTCATGATCCCCCGCATCTACATTCCCGGCGATTCCGGCGCGCTGGCGCTCGGCGCGGAAAAGGTCGCCAAGGCGATCGCGAAGGAACTCGCCGACCGCGGCATCGAGGCCAAGATCGTGCGCAACGGTTCGCGCGGCGCCTATTTCCTCGAACCGATGGTCGAAGTGGCAACCGCCAATGGCCGCGTCGCCTACGGACCGGTCAAGCCATCGGACGTCAAGAGCCTGTTCGATTGCGGCTTTCTCACCGGCGGCCATCACAAGCGCTGGCTGGGTGCGCCCGACAAGATCCCGTTCCTGGCCAAGCAAACGCGGCTGACCTTCGCGCGCTGCGGCATCAACGACCCGCTGTCGCTCGATGCCTACAAGTCGCTTGGCGGGCTGAAGGGGTTGCAGAACGCGGTGGCCATGGCGCCGGCCGACATCGTCAAGCAGGTGACGGAGTCAGGCCTGCGCGGCCGCGGCGGCGCCGGCTTCCCGACCGGCATCAAGTGGAAGACGGTGCTCGATACGGCGGGCGACCGCAAATACATCGTCTGCAACGCCGATGAGGGCGACAGTGCCACTTTCGCCGACCGCATGATCATGGAGGGCGACCCCTTCGTGCTGATCGAAGGCATGGCGATCGCCGGCATCGCCACCGGCGCGACCAAGGGCTTCGTCTATATCCGCTCGGAATATCCGCACGCGGTGGCGACGATGAACAGGGCTGTCGAGGTCGCCCGCAAGGCGGGCGTGCTCGGCGTCAATGTGCTGGGTTCGCCCAACGTTTTCGACATGGAAATCCGCGTCGGCGCCGGCGCCTATGTCTGCGGTGAGGAAACCTCGCTCTTGAACAGCCTGGAGGGCAAGCGCGGCGTGGTGCGCGCCAAGCCGCCGCTGCCGGCCATCCAGGGGCTGTTCGGCAAGCCGACGGTGATCAACAACGTCATCTCGCTGGCCTCGGTGCCCATCATCATGGACAAGGGTGCGGCCTTCTACAAGGATTACGGCATGGGCCGCTCGCGTGGCACGATCCCGATCCAGATCGCCGGCAACGTCAAGCATGGCGGCCTGTTCGAGGCGGCCTTCGGCATGACCCTGGGCGAGATCGTCGACGATATCGGCGGTGGCACGGCCTCGGGGCGTCCGGTCAAGGCAGTGCAGGTCGGCGGGCCGCTCGGCGCCTATTTCCCGCGCGCGCTGTTCGACACGCCGTTCGACTATGAAGCCTTCGCCGCCAAGGACGGGCTGATCGGCCATGCCGGCATCACCGTATTCGACGACACTGCCGACATGCTGAAGCAGGCGCGCTTCGCCATGGAGTTCTGCGCCATCGAGAGTTGCGGCAAGTGCACACCCTGCCGCATCGGTTCGACGCGCGGCGTCGAGACCATCGACAGGCTCGCGGCCGGCATCGAGCCGGAGAAGAACCTCGCTCTGGTCACCGACCTCTGCAACACGATGAAGTTCGGATCGCTGTGCGCGCTGGGCGGCTTCACGCCTTACCCGGTGATAAGCTCGATCACGCATTTCCCCGAGGATTTCAAGCCGGCGCCAACGCGCGTGGCTGCTGAATAGGAGCTGGCAGATGAACGTCAAGGCCGACTTCCCATCGCTCATCGAAGAGATCGACTTCGGAACCCCGCAATCCAATGCGGAAAAGCAGGTCACGCTGACCGTCGACGGCCGCAGCATCAGCGTGCCGGAAGGCACGTCGATCATGCGTGCGGCGATGGAGGGCGGGGTCGAAATCCCGAAGCTCTGCGCCACCGACATGCTGGACTCGTTCGGCTCCTGCCGCGTCTGCCTGGTCGAGATCGAAGGCCGCGGCGGCACGCCGGCGTCCTGCACGACGCCGGTCGGCGAAGGCATGGTGGTCAACACGCAGTCCGAGCGACTCGACGCCATTCGCCGCGGCGTCATGGAACTCTACGTATCCGACCATCCGACCGGATGGAATGAGAAGGCCGGAACCGGCGCCAGCGAATTCGACGCGGTGGCGAAGTCGGTCGGCCTGGCCGAGAACCGCTACGGCGTCGAAGGCCGCAACCACGTCAAGCAGGAAAACGGCGTGGCGCCCGGCCACGGCTCGCTGGCGGTCGACTATATCGCCCGCGATGAGTCCAATCCCTATTTCACCTATGATCCGGCGCAGTGCATCGTCTGCTCGCGTTGCGTGCGGGCCTGCGAGGAGGTGCAGGGCACCTTCGCGCTGACCATCGAGGGCCGCGGTTTCGAATCGCGCATGGTCGCCGGCATGCACGAGGATTTCATCGCTTCCGAATGCGTGTCCTGCGGTGCCTGCGTGCAGGCCTGCCCGACCGACGCGTTGCGCGAGAAAACAGTCCTTGCGAAGGGCCTGCCGGAGCGCTCGGCCGTCACCACTTGCGCCTATTGCGGCGTCGGCTGCTCGTTCAAAGCCGAGGTGAAGGGCGACGAGGTGATCCGCATGCTGCCCTACAAGGAGGGCAAGGCCAACCACGGCCATTCCTGCGTGAAGGGGCGTTTCGCTTACGGCTACGCCACCCACAAGGACCGCATCCTGTCGCCGATGATCCGGGAAAAAATCTCCGATCCCTGGCGCGAAGTGACCTGGGAAGAGGCGATCGCCCATACCGCCAAGGAATTCCGCCGCATCCAGTATCAGTACGGACGCACCGCGATCGGCGGCATCACTTCCTCGCGCTGCACGAATGAGGAGACCTATCTCGTCCAGAAGCTGGTGCGGCAGGGCTTCCGCAACAACAATGTCGACACCTGCGCGCGCGTCTGCCATTCGCCGACCGGCTACGGGCTCGGCCAGACCTATGGCACCTCGGCCGGCACGCAGGATTTCGACTCCGTCGAATTCACCGACGTCGCCGTGGTCATCGGCGCCAATCCGGTTTCGGCCCATCCGGTGTTTGCCTCGCGGCTGAAGAAGCGGCTGCGCCAGGGCGCAAAGCTGATCGTGCTCGATCCGCGCCGCACCGAGATGGTCAAGTCGGCGCATGTCGAAGCAGCTTATCACCTGCCGCTGAAGCCCGGCACCAATGTGGCTGTGCTGACGGCGCTGGCGCATGTCGTCGTCACCGAAGGTCTGTTCAATGAGGCTTTCATCCGCGAACGCTGCGACTGGGCGGAGTTCCAGGACTGGGCCTCCTTCGTCGCCTTGCCGGAAAACAGCCCCGAAACCGTCGGCAAATTGTCCGGCGTCGATCCCGAACTGATCCGGGGTGCTGCGCGTCTCTACGCCACCGGCGGCAATGGTGCGATCTACTACGGCCTCGGCGTCACGGAACACAGCCAGGGCTCGACCACGGTGATGGCGATCGCCAACCTCGCCATGGCCACCGGCAATATCGGCCGACCGGGCGTCGGCGTGAACCCGCTGCGCGGCCAGAACAACGTGCAGGGCTCATGCGACATGGGCTCTTTCCCGCACGAGTTGCCGGGCTATCGCCACATCTCCGGCGAAGCCGTGCGCGACATTTATGAGAGCCTGTGGGGGGTGAAGCTCGACGACGAGCCCGGCCTGCGCATCCCCAACATGCTGGATGCCGCCGTCGACGGCAGCTTCAAGGGCATCTACATCCAGGGCGAGGACATTCTGCAGTCCGACCCTGATACCAAGCATGTCGCGGGCGGCCTTGCGGCGATGGAATGCGTGGTCGTGCACGATCTCTTCCTCAACGAGACCGCGAACTACGCGCATGTGTTCCTGCCGGGCTCGACCTTCCTGGAGAAGGACGGCACCTTCACCAATGCCGAGCGCCGCATCAACATGGTGCGCAAGGTTCTGGAGCCGAAGGCGCGTTATGCCGACTGGGAGGCGACGCAGGAGCTTGCCCGCGCGATCGGGCTGGACTGGAACTACCAGCATCCTTCCGAGATCATGGACGAGATCGCCAAGACGACGCCGAGCTTCGCCAACGTCTCCTTCGAGCTGCTCGACCGCGTCGGATCGGTGCAGTGGCCGTGCAACGAGAAGGCGCCGCTCGGCACCCCGATCATGCATGTCGACGGCTTCGTGCGCGGCAAGGGCAAGTTCATCCGCACCGAATATGTGGCGACGGACGAGAGAACCGGGCCGCGCTTCCCACTGCTGCTCACCACCGGCCGGATCCTGTCGCAGTACAATGTCGGCGCGCAGACGAGGCGCACCGAGAATGTGATGTGGCATGCCGAGGACCGGCTGGAGATCCATCCGCACGACGCCGAGAACCGCGGCATCCGCGAAGGCGACTGGGTGCGGCTGGCGAGCCGTTCGGGCGAGACGACGCTGCGCGCGCTGATCACCGACCGGGTGTCGCCAGGCGTCGTCTATACGACGTTCCATCACCCCGACACGCAGGCGAACGTGATCACCACCGACTTCTCGGACTGGGCGACCAACTGTCCGGAATACAAGGTCACTGCCGTCCAGGTGACGCCGTCCAACGGCCCGACCGACTGGCAGAGGGACTATAACGAGCAGGCCCGCCAGAGCCGGCGCATCGCCCCGCTGGAAGCGGCGGAGTAAGTCTTGGCCGCGCGCCGCAAAGCAACGACGCAGGTATCGCGGCTGGCGCTCCGCGCCAGCGGCACCATGGCCTCGAACCGCATGGTGCCGGAGGAGACGCCGGTGGCGTTCTCCTTCGCCGGCACCACGCATGCGGTGATGATGGCGAGCCCCGCGGATTTCGAGGATTTCGCGCTCGGCTTCTCGCTGACCGAAGGCATCATTGCCACGCCTGAGGAGGTCGAGGCGATTGAGGTCGAGGATCATGGCGCCGGCATCGACATCCAGATCCGGCTCAGGGATCAGGCCAATACGCGTTTCGAAGCGCGGCGGCGGCGGCTTGCCGGACCGGTGGGCTGCGGGCTCTGCGGCATCGAATCGATCGAGGAAGCGATGCGCTCGGTCGATGCGGTCGGTTCGTCAAAACTTACGCTTCAGGCCGACGATATCGTCCGCTCGGTCGAGCTTTTGTCGAAAGTGCAGCCGCTGCACACGGAGACCGGGGCGGTCCATGCCGCCGGTTTTTATGTTCCCGGCAAAGGCATCGTCATGGCGCGCGAGGATGTCGGCCGCCACAATGCGCTGGACAAGCTGGCCGGAGCGCTGGCGAAAACCGGCATTGCCGGCGCGTCGGGCGCGGTCGTGGTGACGTCTCGCGTGTCGGTGGAGATGGTGCAGAAGACGGCAGCCATCGGCGCCGCCGTCATCATCGCCGTTTCGGCGCCGACCGCCCTTGCCATCCGCACGGCGGACGCCGCCGGGATGACGCTGGTGGCGCTGGTGCGCGGCGATGATTTCGATATTTTCACCCACCCCGAACGGGTGGTTTGCGGAGTTGCCAAGCATGTCGCATGACGAAGACCACATCACCAGCACCAGGGAAAAGCTGGTGCGCATGGCCAATCAGATCGCGGCCTTTTTCCATTCCAAACCGCGCGAGGAAGGCATAGCCGGCGTGGCCGAGCATATCAACAAGTTCTGGGAGCCGAGGATGCGGCGGCAGTTCTTCGAGATGCTGGACAGCGGCACCGAGAATTTCGATGAGCTCGTGGTGGCCGCTTCGGCCAGGATCAAGCGGCCAAAGACGTCTGAACAAGCCGACATGAGCCTTGGTTACAGCCAGCCTACGCAGGCCGAGAGCGCGGCCCCACTGAAATAGCCTTGGCGCACCCTCCCGGCCGCCAGATATATTCCAACCTGCTAAAGTTTGTCTGCCGCAAACGGCTTGGCTCTGCTATGGTTGACGACAGGAAGTCGTCTGGCCGGGCGGGGTAATTGCGTGAGGCCGATCGAGACCCGATACGCCCGTAGCGGTGAAGTGCGGATCGCCTATCAGGTGGTCGGCCAGGGATCGTTCGATCTCGTTTTTGTGCCGGGCTTCATCTCCAATCTCGACCTGCATTGGGAAGACGAGGGCTACAGCCGTCTGTTGAAGCGGCTTTCGGCGTTCTCGCGGCTGATCCTGTTCGACAAGCGCGGCACCGGCCTTTCCGACCAAATCGACGCACCGGAACGCCTCGACGCCTTCTGCCCGGCGATGAGCGTCGGGCGGCGCTTTTGATCATCAATCGCCTGATATTGAAGGCGGGCACATGGAGGAGAAAATGTTGACGAAGTCTCAAACAGTGGATGGCGCGGCGATCAAGAAGGCGATCGAAGGCCGTGATGGAAAGATGCTGGCGAGCTTCTATGCCGACGACGCGCTGGTGCGGGTGATCGACCGCAACAATCCGCCGAGCAAGCCGCGCGAAATCCGGGGGCGCGCGGCAATCAGCACGTTCTGGGACGACATCTGCAGCCGGGCGATGACCCACAAGGTCGACACCACCATCGCCGACGGCGACAACCTCGCTTTCACCGAGGCCTGCGCCTATCCGGACGGAACCAAGGTGTTCTGCGCGGCGATGCTCGAGCTGAAGAACGGTCGGATCGCACGGCAGACCGTCGTGCAGGCCTGGGACGAGTAGATCAACCGCGAACTCAATCGCGATAATGGAGGAGAAGACAGATGTTCAGCGCCAGATGGCAGATCGACGCCAAGTTCGGGCACAAGCAGACCGTGCTCGAACTGTTGAAAAAATGGGAGCGCGAGATCGGCTCGCAAGTCGGCATCGCCGAGCTGGAGTTCCAGATCATGACCGGATCGATCGGCGCACGGGAGGCGACGGTCGAGTCGCACCATCAGGTTGAAAGCCTGGCGAAGCTGGAGGAGTTTTTCGCCAAGATCGGCAAGATCGAGGCCCACGCCAAATGGGGCAAGGAGATGGAGCCCTATGTCGTGTCGGGCACCAGCCTGTGGAACATCTATCGCATTGTGGAGTAGCATTCTTCTCCCCATGGAGCGCGGGGCAATCGCAGATGAAAAGCCAAGGCTTTCGCTCTACGATGTACCCCCACCCCTAACCCCTCCCCACAAGGGGGAGGGAGTCTTCCGTTGGCGCTGACCTCGGCAAATTGCCTGCCTTTCGGCGCCGAAGAAGGAAGGCGCGCGGCAGCGTTCCCTCCCCCTTGTGGGG